>NZ_JBATVM010000120.1:0-12300 GCF_049671765.1 Psychrilyobacter sp. | reverse complement strand
ACCGATAAAAGATATGATAGTAAAACCTTTAGAAAACAGCTATCCTCCTATAACTAAAGCTCAGTTAGAAAAAGTAGATTGTTATGTAGTTTTGGGAGGAGGGATTTATGATAACTCTCCTAAAAGTCTATCTTCTACAACTGGTAGTCCAAGTAAATCTGCATTATTTAGGGTAATAGAGGGAGTACGTCTATATAAAAACTCTCCTAAATCGATAATAGTTACAGGTGGAACAGTGTATGATGGAGATAAATCAGAGGGAAGTGTGTACAAGGAATTGATGATAGATCTAGGAGTTCCTAGTAGCGATATAATAATAGAGGGTAAAAGTAGGACTACAGAAGAAAATGCAGAATTAACAAAAGTTATAATGGATAAAAATGAGTATAAAAAAGCAGCTCTTATAACTTCTGCAACCCATATGAAAAGATCCAAATATATCTTTGAAAAATGTGGTGCAGAGGTAATACCAGCTCCTACAGGATATGTATCTAGATATAAAAAAAGTTACGGTATGGAAAGTTATTTCCCCAATGCTGGTAATTTTGTGGATATTAGGAGTGCTATATGGGAATATATTGGATTAATATTTTATAAGATAAAATCTTAATTTCAATTAAGAATAAAATTTGAATTTATGGAGGGGCAATTCATGAATTGCCCGTACTTAAGGTATAGGGAGGAACAAACATGTTGATGAAGGAAGTAAAATCAGTAAGGATAGCAGATAGGTTTGAGATAGGTGGAAATAAAGGTAAATTTACGCTTTTGGCAGGACCTTGTGCCATTGAATCTGAAGAAATGAGTATAAGGGTAGCAGGGAAGATCAAAGAAATATGTGATAGATTAGAAATAAATTATGTATTCAAGTCATCTTTTGATAAAGCTAATAGATCATCGATTCATGGTTTTAGAGGAGTAGGAATAGATGATGGGTTAAGAATTCTAAAAAAAGTAAAGGATACCTATGACATACCTGTGATTACAGATGTACATGAGCCTTGGCAGTGTGAAAGAGTAGCGGAAGTTGTAGATATGATACAAATACCTGCATTTTTATGTAGACAGACAGATCTGTTGGTAGCAGCAGCTAAAACTGGATTACCTGTAAATGTTAAAAAAGGTCAATTTTTAGCCCCTTGGGATATGAAAAATGTGGTTAATAAGATGCAAGAAGCAGGAAGTGAAAACTTTATGTTATGTGAAAGAGGAGCAACCTTTGGATACAATAACTTTGTGGTAGACATGAGATCATTTATGGAGATGAGAGAATTTGGATATCCTGTGATATTTGATGCTACTCATTCAGTACAAATTCCAGGTGGACAGGGAACTTGTACAGGTGGGAATCGTGAATATGTATTTCCTCTAATGAGAGCAGCATTAGCTGTAGGAGTAGATGGTATATTTGCAGAGGTACATGAAGATCCAGACTGTGCTCCTTGTGATGGACCAAATATGTTAAAATTAGAAGATTTAGAAGAAATATTGAAGGTAGCGTTAGAGATAGATGGAATAGTAAAAAGATAGAAACTTACTAAAAAAAGTAAAACCTCTCCTAATTTTTGGGAGAGGTTTTTTTTAATACTAAACACATTTATTTTTAAATCCCCCCACTAAGATTATACAGCCTAAACTTTTAATAACTAGAATAGCAGCGGTAGTGGTAACTTATTTAGCGGCTTTTCTTGCAATTTTATACCCACAAGCCCTTAGATGGTTAATATTATCATATGGATTATCAGCTGTAGTTCTATTGGGACCTATGTATTTAGGTTATATTTTAAAGAGACGAATGGTATTAAATTATAAAGGGGCTATTTTATCTATGGTCGTAGGAGTTTGTTTTACTACATATAATCTTTATACAAATTCACCTATACCATTTACAATAGTTGGGATAGGATCTTCATGTATTGTGCTTTATCTATATCACCTAATTGCTGCGGAAAAAATAGTCCCCAAAACTAAAATTGAAATAAAAGGAGAGTAGTATGAATATTAAACGATATAATACACAGAAAAGAATGAGTCATGCAGTGATTCATAATAACGTAGCTTATTTATGTGGACAGATTCCTAAAGATGAAACTAAGGGAATGGCAGAACAAACAAAAACAACTTTGGAAAAGGTGGATCAGCTTCTAGCGGATATTGGAAGTCATAAGAGTAAAATTCTTTCTGCTACGGTTTATATTAAAGATATGAATCAGTTTAAAGAGATGAATGAAATGTGGGATAACTGGGTAGAGGAAGGGAATACACCGGCAAGAGCCTGTGTAGAAGCGAATATGGCTAGAGAATCTCTTTTGGTAGAAGTATCTGTTATAGCTGCTATATAATTTTATTAAGAAGATTAAAACCTCCTAAAATTAGGAGGTTTTTTTGTTGGAATACTAAAAAAAAAGTTTTTTATAGTAAAAATAGAGACTTCTATATTTTTTATCAATTATAATATATGTTGATTATATAAAAAATACTAAAAATTAAAATTAATTTTGGTTGAGTTCATATTTTTACTTATGAAAAATTAAAAATATATATGAGAAAACAACCTAAAAGTAAATTAATTTTCTTTAATAAAAAGTAATGTTAAAATTTTTTTTTAGATACAGTCGTGTTTAAAAAATGGTATTTAATCCACTTTTTAAAACTTTTAAGTTATAAAATTAGGGTTTTAATAAAGAATGTTAATTTGGATTATTAAAATTTATGTGCTATATTTATAGTTGTATATATGGGTAATCATATGTATAAATTAAGTAAAAATTAATAATGAGGGAGGAAGAAATGGGAAAGTTTATTTTTAAACGATTAGGTCAAATGTTATTTACACTGTATATAGTTATTACAGCGACTTTTTTCTTAATGCACGCTATTCCTGGGGGGCCTTTTACAAGAGAAAAGCCATTACCGCCAGCAGTAATTGCAGCATTAGAAGCCAAATTTAACATGAATGCACCGTTACATATACAATATTTTGATTATATGAAAGGGGTGTTTAGTTTTGATTTTGGACCTTCATTTCAAAAAGTAGGAGTAGATGTAATCGACTTAGTAAAAGCTGGATTACCTATATCTGCAAAAGTAGGAGGGACAGCTGTATTAGTTGTACTTATAATAGGTATTCCATTGGGAATAATATCTGCCTTGAAACAAAATAAATGGGAAGATTATGTGGTTACTGTTATAGCTACTTTAGGGGTTACAATCCCGAGTTTTGTAATAGCTACTATGATTATATATGTGTTTAGTGGGAAATTAGGCATATTACCATCTTTCGGACTGACCTCTTGGAAACATTATATCGGACCAGTAATAGCTCTTTCTGGATTCTCTTTAGCTTTTGTATCGAAACTGACTAGATCATCTATGTTAGAGGTTTTACAACAAGATTATATTAGAACTGCTAGAGCTAAAGGCCTATCAGAATTTGTAGTAATCGGTAAACACGCTCTTAAAAATGGGTTATTACCAGTAGTTACCTATGTAGGACCAATGGTAGCGGGGATTTTAACTGGATCATTTGTTATTGAAAAGATCTTTGCTATACCTGGAATGGGGAAATATTTCGTAGAAAGTGTAGGAAATAGAGACTATACAGTTATCATGGGAGTAACAATATTTTATGCAGGATTTTATATTATTATGGTGTTTTTAGTAGATATCATCTATGTATTGATAGATCCTAGGATTAAATTACATGATTAAGGGGGAAAGGATGGATAATAGATGGGAAAAAGTGTCAGATGAAGTTAAAGGCGAGAAGAATATAAGACCAAGTCTTACATATTGGCAGGATGCTTGGAGAAGACTAAAACAAAATAAGCTATCTATGATAGGACTAGTAGTAATAATCTTATTATTTATAACAGCAATTTTTGGACCTATGGTATCTAAATTTAGTTATGAAGATCAAGATCTTAAATTTGGAAATATAGCTCCTAGATTTGATATATATGAAGTAGATAAATCAAATTATATATATGTACATCCAGAATATAAGTTATTTACTGTAACTTCTGATGGTAAATTATTAGATTCATTGAAGCCAGTTAAAAATGATGTTATGAATTTGCAAAAAATCTATGAAGTAGACGGGAAAAGGGTAGTATTGGATTATAAAAATGCTAAATTATCTAGAAAAAATCCAGGTATTCAAAAATATAAAATATTAGTAGAGAATAAAGAAACAGAAATAGCAAAGAGAGTTTTTAATAAAACTTATTTCTTTGGTACTGATTCCCATGGAAGAGACCTCTTCATAAGGGTACTCTATGGAGCGAGAATATCACTTACTGTAGCAGTTGTAGCCACTCTAGTAAATTTCTTTATAGGAATTTTTTACGGTGGAATATCTGGATATTTAGGTGGAAAGGTAGACTCAGTAATGATGAGAATAATGGATATAATAAGTACGATTCCATTATTACTTTATGTGATATTACTTATGGTAATTATAGCTCCAGGATTAAAAACAATTATAATAGCCATGGGACTTACCTTCTGGGTGAGAATGGCAAGAATTGTAAGGGGTCAAACTCTTAGTATAAAACAACAAGAATATGTTATGGCAGCAAAGACTATAGGAGCCAAGAACTTTAGAATCCTTAGTAGACATATCATACCAAATGCAATGGGACCTATCATCGTATCATTGACTATGATGATACCAAATGCTATATTTACAGAATCATTTTTAAGTTTTATCGGTCTTGGAGTAAGCGCTCCTCAAGCATCATGGGGTACCTTAGCCAGTGATGCCTTGGCTGGAATAAGAACTTATCCATATCAATTATTTTTTCCATCACTTGCAATAAGTATAACAATGCTTGCATTTAACTTTTTAGGTGATGGACTTAGAGATGCACTGGATCCAAGATTAAGAAAATAAGGGGGAAACATGGAAAAATTAATTGAACTTAAGGACGTAAAAACTTCATTTTTTACCCATCTAGGAGAAGTCCAGGCTGTAAGAGGTGTAAGTTATAGTTTAAATAAAGGTGAAGCTTTGGGAATTGTAGGAGAATCGGGAAGTGGAAAGAGTATTACTTCGATGTCTGTAATGGGACTATTACAATATCCAGGGACTGTAAAAAGTGGTGAAATAATATTTAAAGGAGAAGATCTTTTAAAGAAAAATAAAAAAGAGATGAGAAATATAAGGGGAAATGAGATAGCTATGATATTTCAAGATCCAATGACTTCATTAAACCCTGTTTATACTGTTGGAGATCAGATTATGGAGGCAATTAGAAAACATCAAAATGTATCTAAATCTGAAGCCCTAGAAAAGGCTATTGATATGCTAAAATTAGTAGGAATACCTGATCCAGTAAAAAGGATCAAAGCATATCCTCATGAGTTTAGTGGTGGGATGAGACAAAGAGTAATGATTGCTATAGCTCTTTCATGTGAACCAGATCTACTTATTGCCGATGAACCAACTACGGCATTAGACGTTACTATTCAGGCTCAAATATTAGATCTTATGAAGGAATTAAAGGATAAATTAAATACATCTATAGTGTTAATAACTCACGATCTCGGAGTAGTAGCTGATGTTTGTTCAAGAGTACTAGTTATGTATGGTGGACTTATCATGGAGGAAGGAAAGGTAGAAGATATATTTTATAATCCAAAACATCCATATACAGTAGGATTACTGAAATCTATACCAAAGATAGAAAATAAAGAAAGATTGGTACCTATAGATGGAACACCTCCAGATTTATTACATCCTCCAAAGGGATGTCCTTTTGCTGCAAGATGTGAACACGCAATGAACATATGTATGGAGGAGCAACCAGAATTTTTCCCTTGTGGAGAAGGTCATAGATCTATGTGTTGGTTACTTCATCCAGATTCTCCTAAGACAGAATTAAAAGGAGGGGTTAGATAGATGGAAAATAAAAATGATAACGCGTTGATAGAGATAAAAAATCTAAAGAAATATTTTTCTAAAAATACAGGTTTTTTCAAAAAAAAGATGCAACATCTAAAAGCCGTAGATGATATTAGTTTTTATATAAATAAAGGTGAAACTTTTGGACTAGTAGGGGAATCAGGATGTGGGAAATCTACAACTGGGAGAACTATAATAAGACTATATGATGTAACTGGTGGAGATATAATCTATGATGGTAAAAATATAAGTCACATGAATGAAAAGGAATTAGTACCTTATAGAAGAAAGATTCAGATGATTTTTCAAGATCCATATGCGTCACTTAATACAAGAATGACAGTAGGAGATATTATAGGAGAACCTCTAGATATCCATAATTTAGCAAAGGGTGAAGAAAGACAAAAAAGAATATATGAATTATTGGATACAGTAGGGCTGAGCAAGGAACATGCAAGTAGATATCCCCATGAATTTAGTGGAGGACAAAGGCAAAGAATAGGAATAGCTCGTGCACTAGCGGTAGAACCAGAATTTATAATTTGTGATGAACCGATATCAGCACTAGATGTATCTATCCAAGCACAAGTAGTAAATATGTTAGATGATTTACAGAAAAAATTGGGATTGACTTATTTGTTTATTGCTCATGATCTATCTATGGTAAAACATATCTCAGATAGAATAGGAGTACTATATTTAGGTAAGATGGTAGAGATAGCAGAATCAGATGCACTCTATGAAAAACCAATTCACCCATATACAAAAGCGTTGCTTTCATCTATACCTATCCCCGATCCAGAATTAAATGCTAAAGTAGATAGAGAAATATTAAAGGGAGATGTACCTAGTCCATTAAATCCACCTAGTGGATGTAGGTTTAGGACTAGATGTAGATATGCAGAAGAAATTTGTAGTCAAAAGGAACCATTATTGGAAGAAATAGCTCCTGGAAGAATAGTAGCTTGCCATTTTTCTAAGGAATTTTATGAGGGAACTAAAAAATAAATAATTCCATAAAAAGAATATGTATAATAACTTATCACTTTAATGATTAGTTTTTTAGTAACAACGTTTATCAATTTAATTTGAGGAGGAAATTTATGAAGAAAATCTTTTATGTAGTGACACTTCTAATGGCAGTATTGCTTACTGCTTGTGGAGGAGAAAAGGAACAACCGAAGGAAACCGATGCAGCAGTGGTAGAACAAAAGGTAGAACAAAAGGTAGAACAGGTAATGGCATTTAACTTAGGATCAGATCCAAAGTCAGTGGATCCTCAGCTATGTTCTGCAACAGATGGAGGGATAGTTGTAAACAATACCTTCGAAGGGCTTATGAGAACAGATGCTAATGGAAAAGCTCAGCCAGCAGGAGCAGAATCGGTAGAGGTTTCAGATGATAAGATGACTTATACATTCCATCTTAGAAAAGATGCTAAATGGTCTGATGGACAAACTGTAACAGCAGCAGATTATAAATATGCTTGGTTAAGAGCATTAGATCCAGCTGTAGCGTCGGAATATTCATTCCAACTTTACTATATTAAAGGTGGACAGGAATTTTTTGAAGGGAAAGGAACTAAAGAGAATGTAGGATTAGAAGTAGTAGATGACTTAACTTTCAAAGTTACTTTAAAAGCTCCTACAGCATACTTTTTAGATTTAGTAACATTTTATACATTTATGCCAGTTAGGGAAGATGTAGTTATTCAAAAAACAGAAGGATGGGCAAAAGATCCTAGCATAACAATTTCAAATGGTCCGTTCAAGATTTCTGAATACCATATGAATGATAAAATTGTTTTAACACCTAACACATACTATTGGAATAAAAATAATGTTAAATTAGATAAGGTAACTATGTCTATGATAGTTGACATAAGTACTGCTATAACAGCATATGATAGTAATGAAATGGATGTATTAATTAGTGTCCCTACTCCAGAAATCCCCAAAAGACAAGTGGAAGATCCAACTTTTCATATAGTTCCATATCTAGGGTGTTACTACTATGTCTTTAATGTAAATAAAGCACCAACTAACGATATAAATGTAAGAAAAGCTCTTACTCTAGCTATAGACAGAGAGCAAATTGTAACGGAAGTTACTAAGGCTGGACAACTACCAGCTACTGGATTTGTTCCAACTGGATTAGTTGATTCACAAGGAAATGATTTCAGAGCAAAAGCAGGAGATTATGGAATTTCTACTACTGCTAATGTAGAAAAAGCAAAAGAGTATTTAGCTAAAGCTGGATATCCAAACGGTGAAGGGATGGCTCCAATTGAGCTTATCTACAACACAAATGAAGGACATAAAGCAGTTGCAGAAGCAATCCAAGAGATGTGGAAAAAAAACTTAGGAATAGAAGTTAACTTAGTAAATCAAGAGTGGGCTGTATTCCAGGATACTAGACATGTAGGAAACTTTGAAGTAGCAAGAGCTGGTTGGATTGGAGACTATAACGACCCTATGACATTCTTAGACCTATGGACTTCTTACTCAGGAAATAATGATGCGCAATGGAACTATAAGAAAGGAGATTTTCCTGCGAATAAAAAGTTTGATGCATTAATTGAAAACTCAAAAGTAACTCAAGGTATAGACAGGGATAAAGATCTTTATAGTGCAGAAAAAATCATGATGGATGAACTAATCACTATGCCTATCTATTACTACACAGGTGTGATAATGGTTAAAGATAAGATTAAAAATTGGGAAAGAGATATCTTAGGTACTTGGTACTTTGGGAATATTGAAATAACAGAATAGACCTAATCTATCTTCTCCTAGATTAGAAGAATAAAAAGTAAAATAATAAAAGCTTCCTAAAAGTATTTATACTTTTAGGAGGCTTTTTTATGTTTAAAAACTTAAATTTTATAAAAAAATTTGCCTTAAAGTATGGTTTAAGGTGTATACTCAATATATAAGGAATTAGGAGGAAATTTATGACTATAGATGAGGTATCAAAACATTTTCGAATATCTAAATCGAAGCTTAGATATTATGAAAAAAATGGAGTTATTAAGGAGATTGCTAGAGATAATAATGGCAATAGGAACTATACAGACAATGATTTAGTTTGGATAGATTTTTTTCTTAACCTCAAAGATACAGGGATGTCACTAAAAGAAATAGTATATTATATAGGCTTAAAAAAGGGTGGAAAAGAAACTGTTGTAGAAAGAACAGAAATTTTATTAAATCATGTCGATATAATACAGGAAAAGATAGATGAATTGAATTTAATAAAAAAAGAGGTTTTAGAACAGGTAAAAAGATATGAAAACGAAGAAGGAAATTGTATTATTAAATCTAAGATATATGATGAAGATGAATGCTAAAATAATTGATGAAGAGGTAATTCATGAATTACCCTTACAAGAGGAGGCAAAAAATGTTAAATTTTAATTTTTATAACCCTACAGAGGTTGTATTTGGAAAGGGTCAAATGAAACAATTAGATGGATTGGTACCTAAGAATTCTCGTATACTTATTACATATGGTGGTGGATCGGTAAAGAAATTTGGGACTTTAGATAAGGTGATAGATGAATTAAAAAAATCAAATAGAGAAATTTTTGAATTTGGAGGAATAGAACCAAATCCTCAATTTGAAACTTTAATGAAAGCGGTTAAATTAGTAAGAGAGAATAAAATTGATTTTATATTAGCTGTTGGAGGAGGTTCTGTTATGGACGGAACTAAATTTATTGGGATAGCTTCATGTAAAGATGAATATATTGGGAAAGAAGAGAAATTACTAACTCAAGGAATGATATCAGTTGATAAAACTATACCATTTGGGACTGTTGTAACTCTACCAGCCACAGGTTCAGAGATGAATAATGGAGGAGTAATAAGTAATGGAGAAAATAAATTAGCTATCTTTAGTAAAAAATCATTTCCTATATTCTCTATATTAGATCCAGAGCTTACTTATACACTACCTAAAACTCAAGTAGCTAATGGAGTTGTAGATACTTTTATTCATACTGTAGAACAATATGTTACATATCCAGTAGATGCTAAGTTTCAAGATAGAACAGCTGAAGGAATCCTTCAGACATTGGTAGAGATAGGAAAAGAAACTATAGAAAATCCTACTAACTATGATGCTAGAGCTAATTTAGTATGGGCAGCTACAATGGGACTTAATGGACTTATTGGTTCTGGAGTACCTCAGGATTGGTCGGTACATATGATCGGGCATGAAGTGACTGCAATATTTGGAATTGATCATGCTAAAACTTTGGCTGCTATTTTACCTGCTACCTGGAAAATTAGAAAGACTGAAAAATTTGAAAAATTACTTCAATATGCAGAAAGAGTATGGGACATCAGAGAAGGGACTAATGAAGAAAAGGTTGACTTAGCTATTCTAAAAACTGAAGAGTTTTTTCAAAGTTTGGGGATTACAACTAAATTATCAGATTATGGAATAAAAGAAGATAATATAAATAGAATCATAGACTCTTTAAAATCACATGGTATGGTTAAATTATCTGAAAGAGGCGATCAAACGTTAGAGATAACAAGAGAAATAATAATAAAAGCATTATAATTTAAAATATTCAAATAAAAAGAGGAGATGGCCGACGGCTATCTCCTCTTTTGTAATCTATCTTACATCCCTTGGCTGGCAGCCATAAGGAAAGGAACAATTTGCTTTTTCCTTGAAACTACACCATCTAACCAAGCAGTGCCAACTTCTAATTCTACATTGAATCCTTTTTCTACTAGTTCAATAGAATTTCCCAATGCTAGAATTTTAGAACCGTTATTAACTATGTCAGTCATAACTAATACGAATAAATCATAGTTATTTTCGTTTATCATCTCATTCATAGCTAATTCTAGATTTTCTCTATTACTTAATAATCCATCGATATCAACAGTATTTATTTGTGCAACTGCAGTTTGAAACTTTCCCATGGAAAATTCTTTCATATCCATAGTTATGATCTCATTTGGAGTTTTATCTTCTAAAGAAGTTCCTGCAATTAACATTTCCATTCCATATTTTTGATAATCTACTTCTGCAATGATAGCTAATTCTTTAGCAGCTTCAATATCTTTTGGTGTACAAGTAGGAGATTTGAATATCAATGTATCTGATAAAATAGCACTTAGCATAAGTCCAGCTATGGTTTTATTAGGAGTAAGGTTGTTTTCTTTAAATAATCCATAGACTATTGTACAAGTGCAACCAACAGCAGCAGCTCTGATCATAAGTGGTTCAGAAGTTTCAAAATTTCCAAATTTGTGATGATCTACTATCTCTAATATTTTAGCAGTTTCAATTCCATCTACCGATTGAGAGTTTTCGTTGTGATCTACTAATATAACTTCATTTTTACCAAAGTTCATAATATGTTTAGATCTAATAGTAGAAAATATAGTCCCATCTTCATTTACAACTGGGAAATTAGTTTGAGAAGAATCTTTCATAATATCTTGAATATCTTCTATAAAATCAGTAGTTTTAAAATGGAAAAAGTTTTTATGTTTTAAAAGAGATCTTACAGGAACTGACTGTGATATCATCTTAAAGGTTTTAAAGATTCCCTTATTAACTCTAACAAGTGGTATATTCACATCATAATTAGGGACTTCATCGTTTTTATCTACACATAAAAATATGATTTTTGCACCAGCTTTTTCAGCGTTTTGGATATGTCCAGAAAAAAGTGTAGTGACTACTACATCTTCTTTAGCAATCTTAGCTAATTCAGATACTCCTCTTAGTCTTCCTTCTATCTTACCTGTAGGATATACTCCATTGACAACAACAGCAGAATCTTTTAAAGTTTCCCAAATGTTCTCAAATGTTGTTTCATAGTCAATAAAGATATCTCTAGTACTCATCTCTAAATATGCATTTGCAATTTCTGAGATATGGATCATATTTTCCAATTTATTATTTTTATTTACAACAGGTAAACTTGAATAATTTTCAGTAGTCATGATCTCTAATGCTTTTTGAATAGAGTCAGTTTCCTTTATCAATTCTTTTTCAACTTTAGTCAAATCTTTGACCTGTGGTTTAATAGTAGTAAGTAAAGGTGGCGTTGCTACTTTAAAATAATTTAAAATAAATTCAGTTTCCTTATTTAATTGTCCTAATCTAACAGCCTTTGTATTAACTCCTAATTGTTCTTTAAGGTTAGAATATGCAATAGCTGAACATATAGAGTCTGTGTCTGGATTCTTATGCCCAAAAATTAAAATCTTCTCCTTCATTGTTGACCTCCTAAAATTATAGTGAAATATTAAAAGTCACACCTTATTACAGGCAAAAACTCCTAATTTATTATGTTTATAAATATTTTAACCTAAATATATTACCACTTTAATCATTAAAAAACAAGGATAAGTTGTAAGTAAAAC
>NZ_JBATVM010000119.1:0-3413 GCF_049671765.1 Psychrilyobacter sp. | reverse complement strand
CCATATTACTTACCACTATAATGTCTCCAATAACTTTAGATTCTTCTACTTCTTTTTCAAAATTAATCTTTTGGATTTTAGATTTATACAAATCATTATATTTTCTATTAACATCAAAAATAGTAAGTTCATTATTTTTGTTTCTTATTTCTTTTAATACATTAAAAAGTTCTTTTGGATCTACTGTAGCATCTTGAATAGATGTGTAAGAGTAGATTGGAGGTAATTCTAACTTTTCCTTTTTAGTAAGTTTTGAAAGATTTTTCCGTGATTCTTTTATGAGGGTATATACTTGCTCTACAGAATTTTTATCAAAAGAGTTATACTTAGCCATTTCATATTGTGGATAGATATCTAACCACATAAATTTATTCAATCCAGGAATCTTACTTATTAAAATATCTAAAAATACATATTTAGCTAAAGGATCTATTCCCATTGCAGGAGAAAGCCAAAATATCCCATCTGGTTTTGGAAGTTCTTTATTCTCATTTATATCGTGAGTGATATATTGCAGAGTAGCAGTCGCTCCTGTAGAGTATCCTAACATATAAAATTTGCTATTTTTTATTCCTTGAATTTTTTCTTTAACTATTTTTGCTCCAAACTTTGCAGTTTTTGAGAAATCTTTCCAATTTAAGTTTAGAAGTTCCCCAGGACAAGTTCCATGGTAAGGATATCTTAAAGCTAATACATAATAACCCTTATTATAGAAAATCTTAGCTATATCTCTCATAGAGTAAGGAGAACCCGTTAACCCATGAAGCATTAAAATCCCTCCCTTTGGATTTTCAGGGATCATTTCAAAAGATAAATTCACGTCTTTTCCCTTGTGGCCATATGGGGAACTTTCTGAGCCTCTAACATATCTATTATAAGACCCACCGTTTTTTATCTCGGCTTCCTTATACTTTTTTTCTAAATATTTTTTTTCGTCTGTTAAATAACTTTCTATATTATCATATTCATCATAATCTAACTCTTTTATCTGGCCTGCTTTATGCCATGACATCAGCTTTGGATTACTTTTTCCATCTAAATACGCTCTTATAACTAGAACTACTATTAAGAAAAGTATTAAGGTTGCCAACATTTTAGCTATCCATTTAATTTTTTTCATATTTGTCCTCCTATTTTTTTTATTTTCTGCCAATATAATTATGAATGTCGCTAAAAATATTAAAGACAGAGTTTTATTCAATTACTTGTATCTACTATTTAGATTTTAACTGTATATTAAATTTTGAAAAATGTTCAAAGTCATTTATGTCGTTTTGATATATTTTTATTTGTAAACTTTTATGACCTGTACTCATTATAAATTGTTTCTGAATTTTATTACTATCTATAGTATTTTTAAAGAATGGCTTTATAATGAGTAAATTAATATAGCCATATGCAAATAAAATTAAAGCGCTTATCCAAATTGTTTTTTTCATATATCCTCCATTTTATTGCATAACTTTAGTAAACTACACATTAAAGGTAAGAAGTAGTTATACTTAGATTGAAATATAGGTCTATAAAATCTATATTTCTTTAGTTGTATCATATATATTCATATATCTATAAATGATAACTCCAGTTTATAACATACGTTATCATAACAAGTGTTATTATAACATAATTTAACTTTTAAAAAAATTAAAAAATATTAACCATTACTTCTTTCATCTTTTATAATTATTATAAAAATGATACCTTTGTAATACAACTTTTGTGTTTTCTACTCAATTAATTCAGAATATAAAAAAGAATAGGGAGTTTTTAATTCTCTCCTAAAAATAATTTTCGTATAAAAAAACACTTGTTTTAATTAATTAATACTTTATTTAGTTTATTAATGTTGTTTTTTTAGGTATTTAGTTGTAAAATTTTAACAAGTGGATTCAAATTATATTTTATTGAGACTCTCTCTCCCAATTTTATATGAATTAGATTTTGATCTAATTCATAATAGAATCCACTTCAAAAAAATCTGTCCTCAACGGATTTTTTTATTTTTAAAAGACTCATCCATTGGTTTGAGTCTTTTTTATTTTTTCATAGTTCTCTAGTTACCTAGATAATTACAATTCATTTGTAGATGTTAAATCAATATTTTTAAAGAAAGTATTTACAACGATACATTTAAATTGAAGGAGATCAACTATAAATTGTAATACTAAACACTGAATAATATATTTGATATAGATAAATATCAAGATAGAATGATATAATTATTATGAAAATATACAAAAAAAATTACGCATAATAAATTTAATGATTTTAAAGTTCTTAAAGAGGAGGAAGTTATGGACAGAGAGATGTTCTATACAAAAAATACCATAGGAATTTCTATATGGGAAAAAGAAAATTTGAATTTAGCTTTAGAATTATGGGGAGACAGTGAAGTAACTAAATTTATAGGAGGTCCTTTTTCTAGTGAAGAAGTAAAGAAAAAGTTAAATGTTGAAATTAAAAGACTTAAAGATAATAATGTTCAATATTATCCTATTTTTGACATAGAGAAAGGTGTATTTATAGGTTCTGGAGGCTTAAGAGAATATTGTTTAGAAAAGGGAATATATGAAATAGGATTTCATTTAAAAAAAGAATTTTGGGGGAAAGGTTATGGAACTAAAGTAGCCAATTTAATAATTGAGTATGCATTTAAAGAAAAAAAAATAAAAACACTCTTTGCTGGGCATAATCCTAATAATATAATTTCATCTAAAGTTTTAGCTAAACTTGGTTTTAAATACACTGGTAAAGAATTCTATAAACCCACCGGTTTACTTCATCCTTCATACATTTTGGAAAAAAACTAGACTAAAACAATACCTACGAAGCACATCATAATCGATGTTTATTAAATATAAAAATTGTGAAATTATAGTATACTTGAAATCCCAAGAAAACAATATCAATATTATGGAGGTAATTAAAAAGAACTGATCTTAGTCTTTTTTAATTTTTTTTCTAGTCACCATTGTGGTACAATTTATGTATAATAAAATTATGGAGGTAAATAATAATGAAAAAAATAATATTAGGTTTCGTTGCTTTATCAGCAATCTCTATGGCCGCTCAAAATGATTCTGAAATGAATTACCAATCTTCTAGAACTATGAAGGGATCTTTCACTAATAGAATCGGTGTTAACTATGCTTCAAAAAGTAATGAAAATTGGGATAATGATTATCGATCAAATTCTGACAATAAAGTTTTTGACGATAGTTTTGGTATTAACTATAAACTTCTTTATAATATTACTAATAGATTTAGATTAGGTGGAGAATTTGCGTACGATAATTCTAAATTTTCTGACTATGTAACTAAAAATACTATTGGTGATGACAACATGGATGCTTTTATGCTTGGTTTTACTACTGAGTATGATTTTTATCAAGCAGATAGTTTAGCACTATATA
>NZ_JBATVM010000118.1:0-2911 GCF_049671765.1 Psychrilyobacter sp. | reverse complement strand
GTCACTGATCCTATTTATCAAACTACAAAGATTATGAAACTTACAGAAAAATCTAAAACAATCATGGAAACCAAAAGTAAACAATATGATGATATAAAGCAGATCTTTGCAAAAATTGTAAAGGCAGTGATGTAGATGGATGTCTTTGGAGAATTACAAAAAGCAGTAAAAAAAGAAATATATGTTTCAAATTTTGATTTCGGGAGTCGCGAAATTGAAAAAGAAGATATTGAATTCATAAAAAGTAGTGAGCAGAAATTAAGAAGAAGGTTTATGGGAATATCAGAATCTCTCTATGATATATGTATAACTCTTAATCAGGTTTCTTTAAAATTTAAAAAGTCTGGTGATTTTATGGATTGGTATGAAGCCAATGGACTTACAAAAGATAATATTTCTGAGTTCAATAAAAGATTTATCTTATTCCAGGAGTTTGGTGATAAAAAAGACTTTATCGCATCCCTCTCTACCCAATCAGTTAAATTTTTGACTCATAAAGATGTTACAGCAGATGCCAGAGAAAAGATCATTCATGGTGGAATAAAAAAAGCGGAAACTATAAAAGAATTATTAGCTCCTGTAAAGGACCAGATAGCAATTGAGTTTAAAAAACCAGTTCAATATGTTAATTATAAAAAGCTAGATAATTTAAGAAAAATTATTGAAAAAGTAGAAGATGGTGGGACTTTGGACGAATATAAAGCTGAAGCTATGGCTATTGAGGAGCACCTCAAAATAATAAAAGCTTCTATTAAAAATAAAGAAAAGGAATTTGAGAATAAAAATAATTTGAAAATGTTTAAGAAATAAAGGAGGCTCAAATGAAAATAAAAATTTCAATTAAAAGTTCTGGAAAAAGTAAAGAAATGAAAGCAAATATAATAAAAAGGGTTTTAAAAAGTATTGAAGAAAAAAACAGTAATTTACAATAGAGTTTCTACCACCATGCAAGAAAAGTCAAACTCCTTGGAAGCACAGATAAAACAGTGTGAGGAGTTTGCAAATTTAAAGAACTTTGAAATAGTTGAAATCTTAACAGATGTAGAAAGCGGTACTAAAGATGATAGATCAGGTTATTTAAGATTAAAGGAACTAATTAAAAATAAAGAGTTTGATACTTTGATAGTATATGAAACTTCTCGAATATCTAGAAAACTGATAGAATTATTACTCTTCATAGAACTATTACAAACAAATGAGATAGACTTCATTTCTGCTACAGAAACTGGTTATGATACTACTACTCCTGAAGGTAAGTTTGCCATGAGTATTAGACTCTCCATGATTCAATTTGAAAGAGATAATATTGCTAAAAGAGTAACTGAAAGACTTTATTTTAAAGCTTCAAAAGGACAATGGTTGAATGGTAAGCCTCCACGAGGTTATATCCTTCAGGACAAAAAACTTATTATTGATGAGCCTGAAGCTGAGATAATAAGAGACGTTTTTAAAAGATTTCTTGATGGAGAAAGTATGTATCGAATTTGTGAGCTGCACGATCTAAAATGGGGATCTAAACAAGTAAAAAGAATACTAACAAACCCTACCTACACAGGTCATATTCGTTATGGAAATAGAAAACATACTGGAAATGAAAAAAAAGATATATTAGTTAAAGGTCTTCATAAACCCATTATATCTGAAGAGGATTTTAATCAAACTCGAGAATTACTTAAGCAAATAAAAAGAACACCCTCAAAATCTAATCGGTACCTACTAAATGGTCTTTTAAAATGTAAAAATTGTGGAAATAGTGTTCTTGGTCTTTCTGGAAAACAATATGAAAAGTATCCTCATTATGGATGTATATTAAAAAGGTTAAAGTTTTCAGATAAATTAACTTATAGAGATCAAGACTGTGGTACTGCAAACATAAGATCTGATATTTTAGAAAAAGCTATCATAGATGAATTGAAAAATATAGTGAAAAGATTAGAAGGTCTCGAAGAAATTGAATACAATAACGAATATATTGATTTATCTAAAATCAGAAAAAATGTTAGTAAATTAAAATCTAAAAGAGAACGAATATTAGATGCTTATATTGATGGAAATTTAAATAAAGAAGTTTACTCCAAGAGAATAAAAATATTAGAAGAAGAAATAGCTATAATGGAGAGAAAACTACTTAATAGACCTAAGCAAATTGATTTTCAAAGTAACAAAGAGAAAATCATAAAATATTTTAATAGTATTGATTTAGACAACATAGAAAAATCAAATTATATATTAAAGCTAATTATAGATAAAATAGTTGTTTTTCGAGAAAAGAAAACCGCTAAAGATGAATTTGAAGTAGAGATCTATTTAAATATTCTTTAAAAGACTAAAATTAATTTTAGTCTTTTTACTTTTTTTACTTTTTTTACTTTTTTTACTTTTTTTATTTTGTTTATTTTGTTTATTTTGTTTATTTTGTTTATCTTTTTGTTTTACTATCATTATGGTATTGTTTACAATATAATAAAATTATGGTATTGTTTACAATATAATAAAATTATGGAGGTAATAACAATGAAAAAAATAATATTAGGTTTAGTTGCTTTATCTGCAATCTCTATGGCCGCTCAAAATGATTCTGAAATGAATTACCAATCTTCTAGAACTATGAAGGGATCTTTCACTAACAGAATCGGTGTTAACTATGCTTCAAAAAGCAATGAAAATTGGGATAATGATTATAGATCAAATTCTGACAATAAAGTTTTTGACGATAGTTTCGGTATTAACTATAAACTTCTTTATAATATTACTAATAGATTTAGATTAGGTGGAGAATTCGCATACGATAATTCTAAATTTTCTGACTATGTAACTAAAAATACTATTGGTGATGACAACATGGATGCTTTTATGCTTGGTTTTACTACTGAGTATGATTTTTATCAAGCAGATAGTTTAGCACTATATA
>NZ_JBATVM010000117.1:0-3444 GCF_049671765.1 Psychrilyobacter sp. | reverse complement strand
TTTTATCACATTTAAAATTAGATTTAGTTACATCTAATTTTAATATTCGTGAATCGGGAAAACATAGAAAGGAAGAGTTCCTGTTCTCTTCTCCTAATTTAGGAGAGGAGTTAGAGGTGAGGTCTAGAAAATCCGAGGTCTCCCTAAATCTCCACTATCTCCCCTGGATTTTCTAACATATACCCCGGTATCTTTTCTACTTCTTTAGAAAACTCTTCCGATTTTATATATTCAAGAAATTTTAAAACCCTTTCATCCTCTAAACTATCCTTTAAAATTGCAAAATCATAATCTTCATGACCTACAAGTATAAAATCAAGATCTAAGATATCTGCTGCGAATTTTACTCCTAAAGCTAGATCACAAGTTGAAGCTTTCACCGACATTGCAACTGCTAGATGAGTTGTAGCTTCCCTTTCATATCCTTTTATATCGTTATTATCTATACCTAATTTTTCTAGTTTATAATCCAGAAGAATCCGTGTTCCTGCTCCCCTTTGTCTATTCATAAATATCAGATCATTTCGAGTCAGATCTTCTATTCCCTTTATGTTTTTCGGATTTCCTTTAGGTATTATGAGCCCTTGTTCCCTCTTTATACCTTTTATTAATACTACATCTCCAGATTTAAAATATTTTTTTAAAATATCTATATTATAATCTCCACTTTTATCATCCAATATATGGATAGGAGCTATGGTAGTTTCCTTTTTCTTTAATGCTAATATCCCTCCAAGACTTCCCACATGGGATAGAGATAATCTTACTTTATCAGAAATTCTATCCATTATAGGATCATTACTTCCGATTACTACTATAGATTTTTTTATAGTCGAGAGTGGTTTGAGGAGTTTTATCTCTACCTCTTCTCCTAGATCATGTCCTTCATTATTTCTAGCTATCACAAGGATTCCATCAGCTTTTACCAAACTCATACTGACCCCTGCTCCTCTATCTAGGGGAGTAGCTACTAATTTACCACTTACATAACCTAGAGTCATACGGATAAATTCCTTATGCTTTAATGATGAATGAATTCTTTTGGATAAACTAGCTTTTACTATAGTTTCCTTTTCATCATCTCTACAAAGCATCTTTTCAAGGAGCGTTTTTACAAATTGCTGATAAACAAAATATGCCGACACTGGATATCCTGGTATTCCTATTACAGGTTTATTTTTAATAAATCCCAAAATAGTTGGTTTTCCTGGTTTGATAGCTATCCCGTGAATTATAACTTCTCCTAATTCCTCTATGAGAGATTTAGTATAATCATGGGTTCCTGCTGATGATCCTGCATTTATAATTACCACATCATTTTTTTCTACTGCGTCTAATATATTTTTCTTCAAAAGTTCCTTTTCATCCCTAACAGGTGAATACCTATGTGGCTCTCCTCCTGATACAGTGATCATAGCCTCAAACATCCTAGAGTTAGAATCTATGATATCTCCTAACTTGAGATTTCTATAGTCTTCTACAATCTCACTTCCTGTAGGAATAATGGCAACTTTCGGTTTTTTAATAACTTCTATCTCAAATATTCCCCCAGCAAATAAAGCTCCTATATCCTCTGGTCTGATCTCGTGAAACGAAGGTAAGATCATATCATTTTTTATAATATCTTCTCCTACATTTCTAATATGTTGATAGGGGTATGCAGATTTTATTATTCTGATATCTCCATTTTCTAATTCCACTACTTCCTCTATCATGATCACAGCATCAAATTCAGTTTTAATAGGGTTTCCTGTATTTACATAGAGAAAATCGCTTTCTTTTTTTAAAGTTATAGGATTGGTTTCACTGGCCATCTCTGTATCTTTAGATCTTACTAATATTCCATCCATAGCTGATGCATTAAAATTAGGAGATGACACATTGGCAAAAATAGGTGACGATGTTATCCTCCCCAAAGATTTTTCCGTTGAAATAATCTCTTTTTTACTGTATTTTTCTATTCTATTAAAAAATAACGGTTTAGTTTCTTCTAAGCTGATATTATTTATAAATGTATTTCTCATTCTGCCTCCTAAAATCTATAGACCTTCACTCTGCTTCCTTTTTCCAACCCCTCTATATTACTTCCCAATATTATATAACCATTAGATTTAGTCATAAGAGTTGTCATCCCTGATTTTCCAAAGATAGGATTAATAACTATTTCATTGTTTTCAATAGTTTTATTTATCATCTGATATGTTGTTCGTCCTGGGGTAGAGTGAAGATTATGAGATAAAGTTCCATAATAATAATCATCACTGCCCTCACAAAAATATAGACTTTCAATAAGTTTTTTTACAACGATATTAAAAACAACCATGGAAGAAATAGGGTGCCCAGGTAATCCAAAGATAAGTTTATCGTTAGATCTTCCAATAATAGTAGGTTTCCCCGGTTTTATAGAGATTCCATGGACAAAGACTTCTCCTCCATCAAGTAGCGAAATAACCTTGCTGGTATAGTCATAATTACCGGCAGAACTTCCCCCTGATATGAGAACTATATCTGAATTCTCAGTTGATTTTTTTACCTCTTCCAATATAGTTTCAAATTTATCTTTAACTATTTTTTTTTCTACAACTACTCCAAAATTTTGGATGGCTAAAGAAAGAGTGTAGGAGTTTACATCTCTAATTTTTCCCATTCTATACTCTTCATCTTCTCCTATGATCTCATCTCCTGTAGAAATTATAGAAAATCTAAACTTTTTAAATACAGGTAGGTCATATATTCCTAGAGATGCCAAAGCCCCTACATTTTCAGGAGTTATAGTTGATCCTTTTTTTAAAATAACATCACCTGATTTTACATCTTCTCCCATAAGCATTATGTTTTCAAAAGTACTCACTGGTTTATGAACTAATAGAGTATCTTCTAATATCTCACAGTACTCTATCATGATCATAGAGTCCGCTCCTGTTGGGATCATAGCTCCTGTAGGAACATATATTGCTTCTCCACTTTCTAATTTTTTAGTTGTATTTTCTCCCATCAAAACCTCACCTTTTATGGTGAAAAATGCAGGAATACCTTGAGAAGCTCCCAAAGATTCCTTAGATTTTATGGCATATCCATCTACTGTAGATCTATTAAATTCAGGAACATTTAGACTGGCTACAACATTTTCACATAGTATTCTGCCTAATGAGTGTTCCAATTTACAAGTTTCTTTTTTCCCTTCTAATGTAGGTATTTTTTTTAAAATTAATCCCTCTATATCCTCTATATCAGTTACCTTTAAAAAATTCATATTTTAAACTCCTCTTTTATCCGATTCTTACATTTTTCTAGAACTATTTTTTCTCCCTTTAAATTCTCAAAAAAACCATGATCATGAGTTACAATAATTATTGTATTACCTTTTTGATTATACTTTCCCAAAATATCTATAAGTTCTAGTTTAGCTAATTTATCTAAATTTGCTGTAGGTTCATCTAACAT
>NZ_JBATVM010000116.1:0-46412 GCF_049671765.1 Psychrilyobacter sp. | reverse complement strand
GGACATTTTGTAAAGATGATACACAATGGTATTGAGTATGGTATGATGCAAGCCTATGCTGAAGGATTTGAGATCTTAAAATCTAAGGAAGAATTTAATATAGACCTTGATAAGGTAGCAAATGTTTGGCAACATGGTAGTATTATAGAATCTTTTTTGCTGAACTTAACAAAAGATATGTTTAAAAATGACCCCGATCTAAATAATATTAAAGGATGGGTAGAAGATTCAGGAGAGGGGAGATGGACAGTATTAGAAGCACTTGAAAACAATGTTTCAGCCCCTGTGATTACTCTATCACTCCTACAAAGATTTCGATCTAGAAAAGAAGAAACCTTTGGTGATAAAGTTTTAGCAAGTTTGAGAAATGAGTTTGGAGGACATAGTATAAAGGAGAAGTAGGAGGGATAGAATGGATTTAGATATGAAAACATTATGTGACCCAATTGGTATCGAGGTAAATACTCAGCCCTTTATTTTAATTATTTTTGGAGGAGGAGGAGATTTAAGTAAAAAAAAATTATTGCCAGCTCTTTATAACCTCTTTAAATTGGACAAGTTAAATAATGACTCCTATATTCTTTCCTATGGTAGAAAGAATAGAACCCAAGCTGAATATAGAACCTTAGTTAAAACTTCTATTGAGAGTAGTTTTAAAGAAATAGAAATAGATGTTGAGGATAGTTTTTTAGAAAAATTTAACTATGTCAATGGGAATTCTGAGAAGTTAGAAGGAATAGAAAGTATAAACAAATATGTTTGTAAATTTAAAGATATAAACAAATATCAAATAATATTTTATTTAGCAACTCCTCCTACTTTAGCCAAAAACATCTTAAAGTTAATTCAAAACTTAGACCTGTGTGATAAACCTTTTAAAAAGAAGATTATCATAGAAAAACCATTTGGAATTGATACTGTATCTGCAATAAATTTAAATGATAATCTACATAAAATCTTTAAAGAGGACGAAATTTATAGGATCGATCATTACCTAGGAAAAGAAACTGTCCAAAATATCTTGTTTTTCAGATTTGGAAATAGTATATTTGAGCCTTTATGGAATAGAAGTTTTATAGATCATATTCAAATTACAGTAGCAGAGGATATTGGGATTGGATCCCGTGGAAATTTTTATGAAAAAGCTGGTGTTTTAAAAGACATCATTCAAAATCATATGATGCAGCTTATAGCGCTAGTTTCTATGGAGCCTCCTACTAATTTTGAAGCTGACTGTATAAGAGATGAAAAAGTAAAAATCTTTAAAAATATATCTAGTATGAGTGAAGAATATATGACTGAAAACTTAGTCTTAGGACAATATGGGCCTGGAAAAATAAAACAAAAAGATATTGCGGGATATAGAAATGAAAAAAATGTAGACAGTAATTCTAATGTGGGAACTTTTTTCTCTGGTAAATTTCATATTGATAATTGGCGTTGGGCAGGAGTTCCATTTTATGTTAGGGCTGGGAAAAGATTAAATAAAAAATTAACTGAAATAGTTATAACTTTTAAAACTCCTCCACTCAAGTTATTTGGAAATACTTGCAGAGATATCCTGGCTAATGAGCTTATTTTTTCTATTCAGCCTGAGGAAAAAATATCACTGTCGATAAATATGAAATACCCTGGAGTAGATAATTATCCCCATCCAGTAGAGATGAACTTCAATTACTCTAAATTAGATACTATTTCCCTCACAGCTTATGAAAGGTTGATAGTTGACTGTATAAAAGGGGATTTAACATTATTTGCAAGACAGGATGGGATAGAGGAAATGTGGAAATTCATGGATCCTATAGTGGAATATTTCAATAAAATAAACTTTAAATTTCCAAATTATTCTGCCGGTGATTGGGGGCCTAAGGAAAGTAAACTTCTCATGAAAAAAGATGATAGGAAGTGGAAAATATGATTTCTATAAAAATATTTGAATCGGAAAAATTAATGGCTATAGACGCTATAAATATAATAAAATTTGAACTAGAAAGAACAAAAAAGTTAGATATTGCTTTTTCTGGAGGGAAAACCCCCATTAGATTTTTTAAATTACTAGCTGTAGAAGATATCAAATGGAAAAATATAAATATTTTTTTAGTTGATGAACGGTGGGTACCATTAGATAATATAGATAGCAATTATAATATGATAAATAGATTTTTATTACAAAACATTAAAATTCCTAGTGTAAATATCCATTATATACATTACTCTTCGTCTATAGAACAATCTGAAAAAGAATATGAAAATGATATTTTAAAACATTTTAAAGGTGATATTATATTTGATTTAATATTTTTAGGAGTCGGAAATGATGGACATACTGCATCTATCTTTGAAAAAAATGAAGTTGATTTATCAGAAAATATTATTGTGACATCTAGTAGGAGACATTCACACGAGAGAATTTCCTTTGGAATGGGTATAATAAATAAAGCTAAAAGAAAAATATTTTTATTAGGGATTGAAAAGATACTCATTATCGGGTCCTCTATGTCTAAAGAGTTTCCTATATCAAAAGTTAAAAATCCAGAATTTTTATCCTATAAAAAATAAAATTTTAGGGAGCAATTATTTAATTGCTCCCTAAATGATAGATTATAAACTGAATACTGTATTTGTAATAATATAAATAACAATACCTATTATTACAGCTCTTTTATCGGTTCCTCCAATAGATTTCATCTTACTTTCCATCTCTTCTTTAAAAACAGATTTATTTTCTATAATAGTTTTTGATTTTAAAAATCTTCTATATATGAGATTGTGAAGTAATCCTCCTGAAAGCAATCCAATAAATAGGGATGCTCCACCTACCATTTCACCTATGTTTGGCATATATTTATTAGCTACAGCTCCTAAGATATGTACTAATAAAAAATAAGATATCCCCTCAAGGTAACATTTTCTATAGAGTAAATACAACCAATTTCCAAAAAATGCCCACCAAGACCATTTCCATGAGAACCCTCCTGAAAGATCTCCTTTTTCAAATGAGTCTTTATACCAGTTTAAAGTTTTTTTACTCTTTTCTAAACTTTCTTTTTCGCCAATATAGGCACTGATTAATCTATCATTATCCACTATTTTTCCTCCCTATGCCGTTGGTATACGACTATTTTTATTTTTATCTATCCTTTTTTTCACATCTATTGATAGTATTTATATTACCATTAGATTTTTTACATCGTAGGAAATAATTATCAAAGATGTAAAAATTGGTGAACTAATATGTTTTATTATACCATAAGATACTTGAAGATTCATAAATACCCTATGAATAACTCCATAATCACAAGACATAAATTATTTTTTCTATTTTTTCTATAAAAAAAACTGTAAAAATCTACAGTCTTTTAATCGTCTTATTTTTCAAATAATTCTTCTCTATTACTTTCTAAAAATTCTTCTAATTTTAAAATTCTTTTTTTAGATACTTTACATTTATGGAATTTATAAAGAAAATAATTTACTATATCTTCCCTTGTCTCCAAAGAAAAATCTGAAAATATTTTCCTTAAAACATCTCTTCTTTTTAAAAAACTGGTATTTTTTTCTTTTTTTGTATTTTCTAGATGTCTTTCAAAGCTAAATGGTAGTTCTTTTTTAAAACGTCTAAAATAATGATAGACAATATTGTCATTAAAATCTTCAAAATTATTTTTATTGATTTCAGACACTAATTCCAATACTTTTTCCCATTTTTCTGTCATAATATCTCCCTCCATTAATAAACAACTAAAACCTCATACTATTTATATACCTCAGTTTTAATGATTTATCAAGAAGTTTATTAATTTTTATTAATTTAAAAGATAATCACCTATTCTAAATTACTGAATAGGTGATTATCTTTTTCCTTTATTTTTTGATATCTTCTAAAGTTATAGAAGATATATTTGTTGCTCTGCCATTATTATGAAGATTTATTTTCCCCTCATTTAATAATCTTTTAGCTAATCTACTCTCCTTAGTATCGGGTAATCCAATAATTTTCCAGTTGTTACTAGCTTCTACATCTATTATCCCGTTTTTAATCTCTTTAATATACTTCATTGTCATATATCTAATTGTACCATCCATCTCACCATATACTTCTTTAGAATCCCATATTTTTTTTATATTAGTTCTGCCTTCTAGAGCACCACCCTTACCTAACATTCTTTCCATTCTATATGAATTCATTCCTAATCTAATTTTTGTATTATCTTTGATAGAAGTTCCATTTAGAAGGTTTAAATTTTTGATTCTATTTCCAGATACTTCTCTAATATCAATATCATATATAATTCCTTTAGCAAAATCATACGTAGCATATTTTTCACTTCTCCTGTCTAAATCAAAACTAATTAATAAGTCACCATCTTTTATCGTATTATAATAAGCTGCTGACCACTCTAAATAGTCTTTTAGATCTCTACCAGTAACTTCATATACAGTTATTTCTCCACCTGTATATCTATAGTTGTAGTTGATATCCTTTTTCTTTATTAATCCCATATCTAACTTTGCATTTTCTTGATCTACAGAAAGAGCAATTACATCTACACCACTTTTCTTTGCAAAATAGAAGCCGACCTCTCCAAATAGGGTAGCAAGCCCAGTATCTTTAGTATAAATTGATGGTATTCCTTTCAATTCGTTTGTAGGTACTAAGTCTTTTTTCGTTTTACCGACAACGATATTAGCATCTGCTCTTAATTTTTCATGAAATCTTTTATAGATTGCTTCAATATTTTTATCGGATTTCACATTTTTAATTGAAACAGTTTTAGTGCCTTTAGATATTAACTTTACTTTTTTATCTGTCACATCAAATTTTAAATCAATTATTGAAATAGCTTTACCGTATTTATATGGTTCGGTAATTAATACGCCATTAATTACTTTTTTAGATATATTTTTATGGTAATGACCAGCTAAGATAACATCTATTTCTGAAATTTCATTTGCTATGTCTATAACTCCTGTTCCTGCTATATTATTTTCATTTGGTAATCCCATATGGGCCAACAATACAATGCTATCAACACCTTTATTCTTTAATTTTACTATTTCTTTTTTTATTTCTGCTATAGGATCTCTAAAAACCAAATCTCTTAGATTGTTAGTCCCCTCTTCAAATTGTTCTATAAGTGGAGTCGTTACACCAATTATTCCAATTTTTACACCCTCTATTTCTACTATAGTGGATGGTTTATAATAGTTTCCATTTGATTTTGTATAGATATTTGTAGCTAAGATCTCTCCATTAAATTGATCAAAGGCTCTATCTAAAAAATCCATTCCAAAGTTAAATTCGTGATTCCCTGGGACTATCATATCATAACCCATAGCATTATAGATTTGCATTATAGGATGCTTATTTTCCTTATAATATATATCATTAAATTTTTCAATACCATTATCCTGTATAGCATCTCCTAGGTCAACTAAAACAACATTATCATTTGTTTCTCTATATTTTTTTACCAAAGTTGAGATCTGTGAAAATCCTCCCGAATAATTTTCCATATCAGTAGAGTAATCCCATGGTGAAATTCTTCCATGTACATCGGAAGTTCCTAAGATCTTTACATCAACTTCTTTTGCAAATAACATGCTCCCTAAAATCAAACAACCAATCACTAGCTTAAATATTTTTTTCATTTTTTCACATCCTTTTAATTAAGTAGTGTCATTATAGCACATGAATACCTAGGAAAAAAATAATAATTTTAATCTATTTTTAATTTAGTTATTCTAATTATAGAAAAAACCATGACACTCATACTTACCCACTGAATAGGTGATAATACACTCCCATTAAAGAGATAATCAAATAAAATACTTGATATAGGAAATGAAAGTTCACAGATTGTAGCTACGTTTGCCTTTACATGTCTTAGTCCATAATAATATATAAATGCTGCTCCACTTCCACTAGTTAATCCAATAATTATAAATATCTGCCAGTTAAGGTTTGTTATCTTCGTAAACTCACCAAAATTATTAGTTAGAACATTTATAACTGCAAGGATTAGTGTTGTAAGTCCATATCTAAAAAATAATGTTTGCTTATAAGAAATTGATGAAACCATTCTTTTCCCAAAAACAGTAGAACTACCAAAAGCAAAAGCTGCAACGATAGCATACATAGATGCTTCTAACATATTTTTATGTTCCATAGAGAATGGATTATTAAATTGAAAAGTTAAAAAATAACCAGCCACTAAAGCCAATACAGCCCATAAAACAAATTTTTTGGCAATTTTTTCTTTAAGGATAAATCTAGCTAAAACAATTGCAAATACTGGTTGTAATTTTTGTAGAAGTGTTACTATTGTAAGATGTTGAAAATTTAATAAAAATAGTGCTTTTACAATGGATAGTGTTCCTATCACTCCTCCAAAGAGTGCAACTAATGTCATAAATATATAATCATACTTAGTAAACTTTTTTAATACTCTATATTCTTTATAAAATATAAAGTTCATTCCAATAAATGGTAGTAAGTGGAGCATAAAAACTACAAATTTTGTATCTAGATTATATAGGCGTGGTGTTAAAACTATTCCATCTAATCCCCATAAACTAGCCGCGATAACTATTGCCAAACCACCTATTTTACTTTTTCTTTTTTCCATTACTTTGTTCCTCCTAGTAAAAAAAATACCCCAAGTGAACTTAGGGCATTAAAAATTAGGATATTTGTTCCGTTTTTAAATAACTTCTATCATCCAGACTATACTGTCGGTATCAGAATTTCACTGATTCAGCCTAAGCTCGCGGACTATCACCGCCGGTAGGGAATCAAACCCTGCCCCGAAGTTTTATACAATTTATGACTCATTATAAACTTAATAGTTTACTCTGTCAACATTATTTATTGTAATAAGTCATAGCTTCTGGAAGATATTTCTCAATATCTTCTATCCTGTGCTTATGTGATGGATGAGTGCTTCTGATTCATATTTTCTTGAATAACTTAAAATTCATAAATTTTTTTCTAGTTATTTTTGATTATCTATCAAATATTTTTACAAAAATTTCCAAATTACCATAAAAATGGATGTGTGGGTATCCTGCAATAATCTTATCCTTCTCGTAACCACACGACCATATCCTCCCATTCATTTTTTTCAGTTCAAAATATAATTTTTTCTCATCTACATCATATATATCTGAATAATGAAATTCATGACATCTACCAGTTATTCCATCTTTACTCTTATAATCTACATATCCAAACCTTTTTATATTGAGTCTAGGCTTCATCTCTACTTTTATGTCTAACAGTCCACACATAGGATCAAAGCCCCCATCTAACTGCCTTATTCCCTTTGTAAGGTACATGAACCCTCCACACTCAGCATAGATTGGAATTTTCTTGGAAGCTCCCCTTATTTCTTCCATCATAGAATTATTTTTATATAATTTTTTAGTAAATATCTCTGGATACCCTCCTCCTAGATATATATAATCTAGATTAGGAGGTAGATGTGAATCATTTGTAGGAGAAAATTCTACTATTTCCATACCTGTATATTCCATCAGTTTTAAATTTTCAGAATAGTAAAATGAAAACGCTCTATCTTTTGCTACTCCTACTCTCTTTCCTCTAAATCTGCCTTTTAGACGTTCTGCTGGATTTTTAAATTTTAGGGCATCATACCCATCTTCTGCAATTTCTAATATCTTATCTAAATCTATATATTTTCTTGCCATATCCTTTAATATCTCGATTTTTTCATTTAAATCATCAATTTCACTGGCTTGTTGTAAGCCAAGATGACGCTCACTTATAGATACCCTATCATCCTTTGGAAAATATCCTACACATGGTATTTCTGTATATCTTTCTATCCCTTCCTTTAAAAGGTTATACAATCCTTCACTTCCAACATTATTTAATATGACTCCTCTTATTTTTACTCTAGGATCTAGATTCTTGAACCCCAGTACCGTAGCTGCAATACTTGTAGAGGCTCCCTTTCCACTAACTACTAAAATTACGGGAATATCCAAAACACGGGATAGATGTGCACTACTATAGTTATCTAACTCATGATTTAAACCATCATAAAGTCCCATAACTCCCTCGACTATACTAATTTTTTTAGTATTTTTAGAAAATATATATTTCACTGCATCTTCACCCATCATAAAAAGATCCAAGTTATTAGATGGATTTTTAGTTATAAACTCATGAAATTTTGGATCTATATAATCAGGCCCTGCCTTAAATGGTGATACACCTTCTAAAGCACCCATTATGGCCGTACTAATTGTTGTTTTCCCAGCTCCACTAGAAGTTCCTGCAATAAGTATTTTTTTCATTTCTCCCCCTATTTTAAAAGGATATATTCCCTTATAAATTTTAATACTAAAATTATACAATTCATTAAGCAATTTTGCAAAGATAAAAACAATAGACCCTCTCTCGCCCTTCGTGCACTTTCTCCCTCGTAGGGAGCAACGTAAAAGGATGAGGGTCTAACTAAAAATTTCAAATAAAAAATCTTCTTAGCTAAGAGAATAAACTCTATTAACTAAGAAGATTAAATTAGTTTAAACTAACTCTTCAATAAATTAAATTTCACTTATTAATTACTTCTTCACGTAGTAATTATAAAGAGTTCTTACTATTTGTCCAGTTCCACCATGGGTATAATAACCATATGGTGCATCTGCACAAGATGTCCCAGCAATATCAAGATGCATCCAAGGAGTATCTCCTACAAATTCCTCTATAAACATTCCTGCCGTGATACTTCCAGCAAATCTTCCACCTGTATTTTTAAGGTCTGCAATCTTAGATTTGTAAAGTTCTTTGTATTCAGGGAAGTTAGGTAATCTCCATACCCTTTCACCTGCTGTCTCAGAAGCTTTCTCTAATTCTTTGTACATTTCATCGTTATTAGCTAATACACCTGTTGTAGACATTCCTAGAGCTACTAACACCGCTCCTGTAAGTGTTGCTACATCTATTACTTCTTTTACATTTTCATGATTGATTATATAGTGTACAGCATCAATAAGAGTTAATCTTCCTTCAGCATCTGTATTATCTACTTCTATAGTTTTTCCACCCATAGATCCAATGATGTCTCCTGGTCTGTAAGCGTTCCCTCCAATTGAGTTCTCACATGCAGCGACTACGGTTACTATATTTTTCTTTACTTTCATTCTAGAAAGGGCACACATAGCTCCTATAACAGTAGCAGCTCCTCCCATATCTGTTTTCATATTAGACATCCCTGCACTAGGTTTTAATGATAATCCACCTGTATCATATGTTAATCCTTTTCCTACTAGTCCATGTATTTCTGTAGGATTAGAAGGATCTCCTAGATGTCTCATAACGATAAATTTAGGTCTTTTTTCAGCAGCTCTAGCTACCGATAAAAATGCTTCCATTTTTAGTTCTGTTATTTTTTCTTCATCAAATATTTCTACTTCAAATTCATATTTTTCTCCCAATACTTTAACTTCATGAGCTAAACTCTCAGGGAAGATAACATTTGCAGGTTCATTTACTAAATCTCTAGTTAACATTACTGACTCTGCTAATACTGTACCTTCACAGATAGCATCTGTTTCTTCCTCTACAAATATATCGAAATTAGATTCCTTTTTCTCTTTTTTCTCTGTTTTATATTTATCAAAATCATATTTAGCATAGTGTACAGCTTCTACTGCTTGGCTAACTTCTACACCATGAGTCCCTACTAAGATATCTCCATCTAGATTTTTAAGTTCCTTGTAGAAGCCTTCTATTACATCATAGGCCTTTAATTTTTCTCTTTTCCCAAGACCAATATAAGTTATGTTAACTAATTTACCTTTATGCATTAATTCACAGCTAATAGATGTTTGCTTTTTACCTGTAAATTCTTTTTTTTCAATCAATTTTTCCAAAACTATCCTTTCTTCATCGTTTAACCCGTCGTAGATATGTACCTCTCCTTCAAATTTTGGCATTACATATGCATCGTAGATTTTGCTAAAATCTTTTACTAATTTAATATTCATAATCTCCTCCAGTTTTAATGTATTCTATCCCTAGTATAGTATATCCAAACTATATAATCAAGTAAATTTGTAATGATTATAAAAAAATTATAATTTTATTTTATAAAATTATTTAAAGTAATAAAATTATAAACAAAGCACTTAAAATAATGGTCAATAATTAAAAAACTCTAGTATTTAAACTAGAGCTTTTTAATTATTATTAATTTTTTTCTCTATAGCTTTTATTACAAGTGAATTAAGTAGTAATGAATTTTCCAGTAAAAAAGTTAATCCTTCTAAGTTTGATTCTAACTCTTTTAAAATTCTAGGAATATGTTCTGTCACATGCGACCCATTAGATAGAAAATAAGGGATCACTGTAATTTCTCTAAATCCTTCTGAATACATAGATCTTATAACTTCTTCTAACTTTGGATCAGCTAGGGTTAAATTTGCTCCTCTAACATCTTTTCCTGTACTTTTTCTCAAAATTTTGATCAATTCTTTAAATTTTTCATTTACTTCCAAGACTTTACTTCCATGCCCTACTACTAAGATTCCTCTCATGTAATCACCTACTTTATTCCAGGATATTTCATACCAGACCAATATATATTATTTTTCATAACAGAATATTCAGGGAGATCTACACCTCTAAGAGCCCATTTTTTAAACTCCATAAACCCTGTTCTATCTACTATATACCCTATATGCTCTTTTGGCAAACTTCTATCGATATGTTTGTCCACATAATCATAAGTATTTTTAATTATCTTTATAATACTGGCTTCGTCAGCCCATATAATCCAGTCTTCAGCTAACCTAGGATTTCTTTTTCCTGTTCTTCCCATTATAGCTAATCTATAATATTTTTTAGGATCTCTAGTCCAAGCAGATGTAGGACAGTTTAAAACACACTCTCCACACCCTATACACTTATCATGATCCCTTTGAGGTTTATAGTTAACAGTTGTTAATGCTCCTGTAGATAAGCTTTTACATTTTTTTACACATCTTCCACAAGATACACATTTTGATTTATCTAATTTAGGTAGTGTCATCCCAATTATTCCAAAATCATGCATCCTTACTTTCTGACAGTCGTTGGGACAGCCTGTAAGTGCTACTTTAAAGTGAAAATCATTTGGAAATATAGCTTTTTCTATTTTCTTAGCAAATTCAGTGGTATTGTATTGAGCTTTAGGACAGACTTTGTTACCTATACAGGCAGCTATATTTCTTGTTCCTGCTGCTGGATATCCTGCATTGGCATCTATATGATTTATCTCTAGTCTTTCCATTAGAGGAGCCACCATTTCATTTACCTTATCCATATCATTCCAATCTATTCCTAGGATTTCAAATCCTTGTCTAGTGGTTAAATGAATTCTCCCATCACCATAAGTATTAGCTATTTTAGATACAATTTCTACTAGATCTCCTGTAATTTCTCCACCGGGGACTCTTACTCTCAGGGCAGTCTTCTCTCTTACTTTAGTGACTCTATAAGCATTTTTTGTAACTTTTTTTCTATTTATATCTAAAATCATCTTATCCCCCTTAATCTAAAAGTTTTTTCCCTTTTGTATAGTTAAATACAGGTCCTTCTAAGCATACATAAGTTTCGTCTATTTTACAGTGTCCGCATTTCCCTACAGCACATGACATCTTTCTTTCAAATGAGAGCCATATTTTTTCTTCAGGTACCCCATGTTTTTCAAATTCCATTGCTGCAAATTTCATCATCATTGGTGGTCCTACTATTACTACTTCTAAATCATCTATATTCGACAAGTCCAATTTATCTACATGTTGTGTTACAAGGCCCTCATTGATTCCTAAGTCACAACTATCTCCCTCACACATCTTGTCTACAGTTAGTACCAAATTATTTTCTTTCTGCCAACTTCCTATCTCATCTTTAAATATTATACAGTTTGTATCTTTAAACCCTAGGATAAGTTCCATCTTTTTAACAGACTCAAACTTTTTATGAACTGCATTGATCATAGATCTTACTGGTCCACACCCAGATCCTCCTGCTACGATTACTAGATGCTTATCCTTATACTTTTCATCAAATGGAAATCCATTTCCATAAGGGCCTCTCAAGAATAGTGTATCTCCTGCCTTTAGATCAAATAAAACATCTGTAACTTTTCCAACTTTTCTAATTAAAAACTCTATCCATCCCTCTTCAGCATTGAATTCTGTCACAGAAATAGGAGCTTCTCCCACTTTAGGAATTGATATTTGAATAAATTGACCGTAGTTGATCTCATCTGCTCTATCGAATTCAACCTTAAAAAGCCATTCTATATTTGTTACCTGTTGAATATCTAAAATTTTATAAGGACTTGGCATATAAATATTATTCATCTTCTCCTCCTCCTAATATTGCTGTTAATTTTTTTATACAATTTGAAAAAGAAATATACTCAGGGCAGGCATCATCACATCTTCCGCAGCCTACACACATATGATATCCAAATCTCTTTTTGAAATCTCCAATTTTATGCATAGTTTTAAATCTCATTCTGTCACCATGTTTTTTTCTAAATTCGTGACCTCCTGCCATATCTGTAAATCCATCTACATGGCACGATGCCCACACTCTTCTCCTCTCACCTGTGTTCTTGTTTTCACTGTAGAAGATATCTTGAGTTGTTGTACAAGTACATGTTGGACAGACAAAATTACATTTACCACAGGCTACACATCTTTTATCATATTCTCTCCATAGGTCTAAATTTATTACATCTTCTAAATTTATCTCATCTGGAACATTTAATTCAATCTTGTTTATAACGACCTTATCTATTTCAAAATCTTTTTCTTTCCCTTGAAAATTAGTTTTTAATTCTTCATCTAAAATCTCTAATTGTACTTCATTATCTCTTATATTTATTCCCATATGATAATTTTCGGGAATGTTAGTTCCCATACTTACACAGAAACAACTGTCAAAACCTGTTTTACAACCGACAATAACAAATTTTATCTTATCCCTTCTCTGGCTATAATAAATATCAGAAAATTTATTTTTTAAATAGATCTCATCAAATATTTTTACACTGTGAAGATCACAAGATTTTAAAAATACTAAAGTGCCCTTTTCCTCTATTTCTGGCTCTTTATATTCTTGTTCTGTAAAATAAAACATTGTTTCCGTTTGTGGTAACAATATTTCTTTAGGAGAAAAGTTAGATTTTTTATCAAATACCATCTCTTCAATGGTAGAAACCTCTGCATACCTTACTAAATCTGTGTCAGAAAATTTCCCTGCAAATGGGAAAAGTTTAGGTGCATATATCTTATATTTTTCTTCTAATTTTTTCAGATTTTCATTAAAATTTGTCTTGCTCATTGAAATTTTCAAATTCATCCCTCCAATTCTATGTTATGTACTTTATTTAGTTTTTCTACCCATATACCAATATACTAAACCTATAGCTCCTCCACCTACAATATTACCTAAAGTTACCCAAAGAATATTGTGTCCATATCCAGCTAAAGATACTTCTGCCCCATGATTAAGTAATAGACCCGCAGTAAATATAGACATATTAGCTATACTATGCTCATATCCAGATGTAATAAATGCAAATAGACACCAAAATATCATAATTAATTTTCCTGATTCACTCTTCATCTTGATATAAGCAAGTACTGCTAAACAAACTAAAATATTACATAAAACACCTTTAAAAAATAGAGATGTAGGATCTCCTGACATCTTAGCTTTTGAAAGAGCTACAATAAATTCTCCTACCTTACCTTTAGGAGCTCCACTAAATACATATAATACACCTATGATAGTAGATCCTACTAAATTTCCTATATAACTTGTTCCCCATACTTTGAGTGTATCCTTTAAAGATACTTTTTTATTTGCCAAACCAGCAGTCATGATCATATTATTTCCTGTAAAAAGTTCAGATCCAATAACTAAAACGAGACTTAAGGCAATTCCAAAACCTAAACCTATAAATATTTTAAAATGTGGTCCCATCCCCTTAGTCAATCCACCAATAGTCATGATAAGAAATATTCCTAACCCTACATAAAGCCCTGCCATAACAGATGCTAAAAAATACTTACCCTTACTTTCCTCTATCAGTTTCTTTTTTCCAAATGCCGCATTAGATAATTTTTCTAGTGTTTCTGCATACATAATTTATTCCTCCTATATAATATTTTTACTACAGTAAATACTGAAAATAATATGTTAGATCAAAGATCTTTGTCCAAAATATGATTCTGAACTTCTAAATATGATCAAAATATTTTTTTCACTATAAATTCTAACTCTATTCTAACAAAATGTATAAAAAAATAACGTGATACACATCACGTTATCTTATTTTCTATAAAATTGTCTAAGTTCCTCTCTTTTTACAAAGATTCTTTTATCTATCCATTTAATATAGCCTTGTTTTTCTAATTTTTTTAACTCTCTAGATATGGTTTCTCTAGTGCTTCCTAACATATCAGCTAAATATGTTATGCTTATTTTAAATTCTAGTCCTATCCAATGATCTTTTTTAGGAGAAGTGTCAGAATTATTTTCTTCTACTTCACACATCATCCCATGATCCTTTGAGAGTTTCCATAATTTAGATGCTACTTTCTTATCTAGACTAATGGGCACTGTATTTTTTAACTGCCTATAGAGTCTTCTAACTTTTCTTCCAGAAGATTGTATAATTCTATATGTTAATTTAAAATCTTTTTCCATTATTATTTTGAAATCCTTTGCAAAATACTCTAACACTGCAGTATCTTCAAAAACTTCAGCATTTATACTGGCAGGGAGATTATCAAAAATAACCTCATTTATAATCTCTCCACTACCTAATATATACATTATTTTTTTTTGTGCTTTTTGAGTATATTTATGGATACTTACCCTTCCAGAAACTATTATGTATATTTTTTCAACTTGATCTTTTTCAAAAAAAATAAATTCACCTTTTTTATATTCCCTAATAATTAACTTTTTTTCTAAAAAAGTTATAGTTTCTGGATTAAGATCTTTAAATATTGATAATTGATCTATTTTCATGATCTACCTCCATATAATACTCTGTTTTTACTCTTCCAAACTTACTTTTATCTGCTTTTTTAATTCCAATGCTCTTTTTGGATCTCCTTCATCTGTTGAGATGGCTACTTGAAAATTTTCTCCCCTATGAATAGCACAAAACCTTGCATTTAAATCTTTCTTCGTTGTTATATTGTTAACCAAAATATTTTTAGAGTCTCCTAATTCATAGATTTTCTTATTTAACTCTTTATTGTTAGTAGCTCCTACAACTAAGAATCTATTTTCGATATCACTATCTTCAAAGTCTCTCAGTGTAATATCTATTTTTTTCTCATCGAATAAAAGCTGTATCTTATCTTCTACAATTTTAGGAGTTATAACCTCTATTTCTGCCCCATAATCTAAAAGTGTTTTTATCTTACGATAAGCTATTTTTCCTCCTCCAACTACAAGGATATTTTTCTTTTCTATATCCAGTAAGATTGGAAAATACTTTTTTGACATAATTTTATCTCCTCATCTCTGTGTCCAAACCTTTTCTTTTTATGTTTACTTTGAAATCTCTATAAATGCTTTTTCCATGGCAGATAAAGTTTCGTTTAAGAGATCAAAATTATGAGTTATTCCCATAAAGTGGGCCTCAAATTTAGAAGGAGGTACTACTACTCCATTTTCTAACATAGCGTTAAAGTATTTAGAATATTTACTAGTATCGCTAGCCATTACATCTTCTAATGTTTCTACTTTTATCTTATCTATAAAGAATATAGTAAATAAAGAACCTGCTTTATTAACACATACTGGCACATTATATTTTTTAGATAATTTATATATCCCTTCTACAATATAATCTACTTTAGCTTCTAAATCTGTGTATATAGATGGATTATTTTTTAGTATACTTAAAGTTTCAAATCCAGCAGTTACTGAGATAGGATTTCCCGATAGTGTACCTGCATGATATACGTCTCCTACAGGTGCTATCATATCCATTATTTCTCTCTTTCCCCCAAATGCTCCTACAGGATATCCGCCACCAATTATCTTTCCTAATGTAGTTAAATCAGGAGTAATTCCATAGTGTTGTTGAGCCCCTCCACTTGAGATTCTAAATCCACTGATAACTTCATCAAATATTAACAGAGTGTTATGCTTTGTACATAATTTACGTAGTCCTTCTAAATATTCTTTTTTAGTTTCAATAAGACCCATATTAGCAGGGATTGGCTCTACTATGATACAAGCAATTTCTTCTTTCTCCATTAATTTTTCTACTTTTTCTAAATTTCCAAATGGTAATGTCAGTGTATCTCTTAATACACCTTCTGTAAGACCATTACTGTCTTGATATCCTTCAGTTAATAATCCAGATCCTGCTGCTACTAATAATGAATCTGAGTGACCGTGGTAACACCCTTCAAATTTTAATATCTTATTTTTCTTTGTATATGCACGGGCTACCCTTACTGCTGCCATTGTAGCCTCTGTTCCTGATGTAGTTAACCTCACTTTTTCAATAGAAGGAACCATAGATATGATTAATTCAGCTAACTCAACTTCTTTTTTAGTAGGTAACCCAAATGAACAACCATCTAAGATAGCAGCTTGAACTGCTTTTATTACCCTTTCATCATTATGCCCTAATATCATAGGCCCCCATGATTGAATAAAATCTATATATTTATTTCCGTCTTCATCTATAACATGAGCTTTATTTGCTGATTTTACAAATATAGGGAATTCTTTTTCTACTGATTTAAACGCTCTAACAGGACTATTTACTCCTCCTGGAATAATATTTACCGCTTTTTTAAAGATATCTTCAGAATTTTTATAATTCATAACTGCTCCTCTTTTATTTTTTTAGCCACCAAATGAAAAATTTGGTGGCTAAATATTTTATTTTAATTTTTACTTATCTTCTCTTAACCATCTAGCAATATCTTTTGCAAAATAGGTAATGATTATATTTGCTCCTGCTCTTTTCATTGCATATGTTTTTTCCATAACTATATTTTTTTCATCTATCCAACCGTTTAATGCTCCTGCTTTTATCATTGAATATTCTCCACTTACACTATATGCAACTACTGGAACTTCAAATGTATCCCTTACCTTTCTGATTACATCAAGGTATGCTAAAGCCGGTTTTACTATTACAATGTCCGCTCCTTCTTCAAGATCTGATCTAACTTCAGATACAGCATCTATACTAAATCTATAATCCATTTGATATTGCTTTCTATCTCCATGCGTAGGAGCAGAATCTGCAGCTTCTCTAAATGGTCCATAAAATGATGATGCATATTTTACACTATAACTCATAATAGCTAATTCTTTAAATCCATTTTCATCTAAGATATCTCTAATTGCTCTTATTCTTCCATCCATCATATCCGAAGGTGCTACTATATCTGCACCAGCTTTTGCATGTGATAAAGCTATCTTGGCCATATATTTTATAGTAGTATCGTTTATAACACCCGATTCATCAATGATACCACAGTGTCCATGAGAAGTATACTCACACATACAAACATCAGTTATAACTACCATATTTGGTGAGTGTCTCTTAATCTGTCTAACTCCTTCTTGTACAATCCCAGTATCATTATAAGCTTCTTTTCCAACACAGTCTTTTTCCAAAGGAATACCAAATAGTAATACTGAGTTAACACCCAACTCATTCAATGTATCTAACTCTGCATCTAACATATCAAGTGACATTCTATATTGTCCAGGCATAGAAGAGATCTCAGTTCTAATTCCAGTTCCTTCCTCTAAAAATATTGGATATACCAAATCATCCACACTTATATATACATCTCTTACTAATTTTCTAATCCCAGTTGTTTTTCTTAAATTTCTGTGTCTTTTAAACATTGCTCTTCTCCCTTTTATAAGTTAGTATAATAATTTTTAACCTCTGTTAATAAACCTTGTGCTGTAGAAGTTTCAGCTTCTATCTCTACCTCTAAACCATAACTTTTAATGCTTTTTGTTGTCATCTTACCTATAGATGCTATCTTTATGTTAGGGTTATGCTTTTTATCTCCTAAACTCTCTATGTAGGCATCCACAGCTGATGAACTTAAAAAAGTAATCATATCTACTTCTTTTATCTTATCCTCTATATCAGTTATTATTACTTTTTCCGTTTTAAATATTCTAGTTGCTACAAAATTTCTATTTAGTTTTTCAGACCATTCCTCTGTCTTAATAGGTGAAATATCCGATGTTATAAATAAGATCTTATCACCATCTTTTGTAAAATCAACACTTTCTTCAGCTAATCTTTCTCCCAAATATTTTTCAGGCATAAAATCAGGCTTTATTTTATATTTTAATAATTCTTCATAGGTTTTTATTCCTACAACACCTATTTTTTTATCTCCTAATATACGTATATCATCTAATTTTTCAAAGAAAGTTTTTACACCATTTTGACTATTAAACAATATTGCTTTAGCGTCTCTTATATCTAATTCAACATCTAATGGCTCTATATTTATAAGGGGAATTACAGTAGCTTTCCCACCTAACTTCTCTATTTCATAGGCAAATTCTACAGATTTTTTATAATCTCTTGTAGTTAATATATTTTTACCAAATAGTGGTAATTTTTCGAACCAGTTGAATTCTGATCTCAAGTTAACTACTTCTCCAATAATTATAATTGCAGGTGGTACAACTTTTTGTTCCTTTGCTATCTCAACAATGGTTTCTAAAGTCCCCTCGATTACCCTCTGCTTACTTGTACTTCCTTTTTCTATTATAGCCACAGGAGTTGTAGGAGATTTCCCGTATTTCATCAAATCACTAGCTATTAGATCTAAATTTTTAATTCCCATTAAAAATACTAAAGTCCCTTCTAACTTAGCAATAGCATCAAAATTATGCCAAGTTCCCTCTTTAGAAGTATGTCCTGTAAACACATGAAATGAGCGAGCTATATTTCTATGAGTAACAGGTATTCCAGAATAAGACGGTACAGATATAGAAGATGTAATTCCAGGAACTACCTCAAACTCTATCTTAGCTTCATTTAGAGCCAAGATCTCCTCTCCTCCACGACCAAAAACAAAAGGGTCTCCTCCCTTTAATCTCGTAACTATTTTACCTTGAAGAGCTTTTTCTACTATAGTTTTATTTATTTTATCTTGAATAACTCCACCTTGGGTGTTACCCTTCCCTAAATATATCAATTCACATTTTGATTGAGCTAAAGACAGTATTTGGGGATTTACTAATCTATCATAGACAATACAATCAGCTTCTTCTATACATCTTTTGCCCTTTAATGTCAATAGTTCTAAATCTCCAGGGCCTGCTCCTACTATATAAACCTTAACCATCTATCTGCCCCCTAATGATCTTAGCTAATTTTACAGCTAATTCTTTTCCATTATTTTTATCTCCAGTTATCTCATCTTTATAGATTTTATCTCCATGAAAATACATTCCATGTATCTTGATACTATCACCATCTATAACTGCATAACATCCCATGGGAGTCGTACATCCACCACCAAATATCTTAGAAAATTCTCTTTCTGCACCGATAATTAAGTTAGTTTCCTTGTGATTTATTTTATCTAATAAGTCTAGAGTAAACTTATCCCCTTCTCTACACTGGATGCATAGTGCTCCCTGAGCCGGGGCTGGCATTATTCTTTTGAAATCAAATATTTCAGTAGCTAGATCTTTTAATCCCACTCTTTTTAATCCTGCATAAGCAAGCACGATTCCGTCAAAATTTTCATTTTTTAACTTTTCTATCCTAGTATGAATATTCCCACGTATAGGTTCTATTACTAGATCAGGTCTTAAACTTCTAATACTCTCTACCCTTCTCAAACTACTAGTCCCTATTATTGAACCTTGTGGTAGCTCGTCTAAAGTAACTCCTGAATTAGTAATCATAATATCTCTATTATCTTCTCTCATAGGGATAGCACCTATTGTAAGACCTTTAGGAGATATAGCAGGCATATCTTTCATAGAGTGTACTGCTAGATGTATGTCACCATCCAAAAGTGCTCTTTCAATCTCTTTTACAAACATATCCTTAAGGGATTTATTATCTTTATTCCAATTGGTTCTTTGGTCTTTATCTCCACTGGTAATAATTTTTTTTATTTCCACTTCTAAATTATCACAGCTATCCAACAACATCTTTTTAGTCAGTTCTGCCTGCGCCACTGCTAAAATACTTGCTCTAGTTCCAATAATTATCTTTTTTTGCATCTTAAATCCCCTTTATACTCACAATATTTTAATAAATTTCTTACTTGATCCTCTAATATATATCTATATTCTCTTAAAAGTCTCTCGCGGTTTTCTTCGTTTTCTCTAACCACTTCCCACAAGTGATCTAGATTATAGAGGTTTATATTTGGATGTGTTTCAATACCTGATTCTATGTCTCGCGGAACTGCTAGATCTAAAAATATTTTTTCCCTTGTCAAATCTAATTTTTTTATATTTTTTTCCAATAATACTGCATGTGGTGCAGAGGTAGCACTGATGATTATATCTGATTTTTCTACCTCAGAATATCTGTCATCAAAATCTACTATATCGATATTATATTTTTCTTTTAATTCTAATACCCTTATACGACTTCTATTTGTCATGACAATATTGTTTATGTTATTTCTAGTAAATATATTGAGTATAGCTACAGCCATCTCTCCTGTTCCCACTATAAATATTCTCTTCTCGTCTAAATTCTCAAAGTGTCCCCTTATAAACTTTAAGGCTATTGCTTCTAGAGACATAGCGTTTTTTGAAACTTGACTTTTATAACGAAATTTTTTCCCTACCTCAATAGCTTTATTAAAAATAACATTTAAAGTTTTAGTTGTATGTTTTGCCTCTAGTCCGTTAAAAAAACTATTTTTAACTTGAGATAAGATAGAATCTTCTCCTTTTATGATAGAGTTAAATCCACAGACCACATCAAATAGATATTTTACAGCTTCAACTCCACTTTTTTTAACAAATAATGGACCTATATTAAATTTTTCTTTTACTAATTCTATATTTTCAGATTCCATATATATCTCAACTCTAAGACAGGTCTCAAGTAAAACATAGCCATTAACAACACCTTCTTCTACAAGGCTTTCCATTATTTTTTTAGGGCCACCTTGTATAAAGGTTTCTCTCTCTTTCAAAGTAAGATCCTTATGAGTAACTCCTAATATATAAAATTTATTTAATTGCATCTTCTACACACCTCAAAACTTTTATATTGTTTCTTCTATCTTTTATAGCCAGTCTAAAATACTTGTCATCTAAATAGTTAAAATTACTGGCATCTCTGACCAAAACACCCAATGTAACCATTTTTTTTCTAAACTCTTTTACTTTCATCCCAGTCATCAATTTCACCAAAATAAAATTTGTCTCTGTAATATATGGTCTTACACATATTATTTTTTCTAATTCATGATACATGAACTTTTTCTCTTCCTTAATCCAAGTTTCAGATTTTTTTATATACTCACTGTCTTCTAGTAGAACCTTAGTAGCTAGTTCCGCTATTGCATTAACACTCCAAGGCTCTCTATTTTTTTCTATCCTTCCCTTTAATTCCTCATTAAAGGTTATACCATATCCCAAACGTAGTCCCGGAATGGCAAAGAATTTAGTAAGAGCTCTCACAATAAATACATTTTTATGCTTGTATTCTACCAGTGATCTATCCATACTGCCATCTACAAACTCTATAAAAGCTTCATCTAGTAATATACTTATTCCCTTATATTTACATGATATAGCCAAATCATCTAAGATAACCTTATCTATAAATTTTCCTGTAGGATTATTAGGATTACATACTACCAATAGATCATATGAATCTTCCAAAGTTTTCTTTAACCTAGGTATATTCAATATAAAATCTTCCTCTTCTTTTAACTGAAAATAATCAATTTCACAATCTACAATTTTTAGAGCTCTCTCATATTCTGCAAAGGTAGGAGAGATGATAAGGACTTTTTTAGGTTTTAGATTTTTAGCATATAAAAACATAATCTCTGTAGCACCGTTTCCTACGATTATATTTTCAACCTCTACTTTATTGTGTCTAGCTATTACCTCTTTCATCTCTAAATAGTCTGGATCGGGATATTTTTCCAAAACAGATAAGTTTTTACCTATTTCTTTTTTCAATCTGTCAGACAGACCCATTGGGTTTATATTGGCACTATAATCTAATACCTCCAAACCTTTTTCACGTTTTAATTTGTATATGTTTCCCCCATGTAGCTCCATTCTTATCTTCTCCCTCACCTTAATTATAAATTTTTAGTTCAAACTATTTAGTATAAGTACAGCATAAGCTATTCCTATACCCAGTATAGATGATCCATACATCAATTTAATATTTTTCTTTATATCTTCTAATTCAAATTCTTTTTTTTTATCTCCTATCATGGGTTTCTCCTTCAATTTACCAAAATAACTGGTAGCTCCTCCAAATTGAACCCCCAATGCTCCTGCTACTGCCGATTCAGATTGTGCTGAATTTGGGCTTGCATGGTTATATCTATCTCTAAAAAACACTTTCCATGAATTTTTAAAATCATATCTAAGACAAAATGCTGATATAGGGATAAGTATCCCTCCTGTTAATCTAGCAGGAATAATATTAGCTACATCATCTACGCGAGCTGAAAACCATCCAAAGTCTTTATACTTTTGATTTTTATATCCTACCATAGAATCCAATGTATTAATAGCCTTATATCCCATTGCAAGGGCCACTCCCAAAGGCGTTGCAGGTGCAATTAAATATCCAACTACCATAAAAAATAATGGTGATATTATCCCATCTACTGTATTCTCAGAGATAGTTTCCATAACACTCCTAACTATATCTTTTTCCTGCATATAATTTGTATCACGGCTGACTAAGTAGGAGAGTTCTTTTCTTGCTAGTTGCATATCTTTTCCCTTTAATATATTAAATACTTTCATCCCCTCAAGAGCCAATGATCTAGTAGCAAATATAGTGTATATTAGATAAATCTCAATTATCTCTAGATATCCTGAAATTAGATATGTCACTCCAATAGTTAATCCTACAACTATTAAATTTAATATTATTCCACCTATTTTTTTATATTTATATAATATTTTTTCTAAAAAAGTAATGATTCGTCCTATTACTACTACTGGGTGCAATAAGCTCCTCGGATCCCCAAATACTAAATCCAAAATAAATCCAGTTAATATTATATTTTCAACTCTCATTTAATCGCTCCTATCAAATCATCTATCTTATTATAAAGATTTCTATACTGAACTACTGGTCTTTTTAAAACTACTACTTTTACTCCTAAGTTTGAAGCTGCTTCTACTTTTTCTAGTTCCCCACCTGTAGCACCGCTTTCTTTAGTTACAAGGTATTTTATATCATAATTCCCGTAGATAGCTTGGTTAAAAGTTGTATTAAATGGGCCTTGAAGACCTAGTATTTGTGAGGGCCTAAATCCTGCATCCTCACATTTTTTTATAGCATATTCAGTAGGAAGTATCCTAACATAGACAGATTTTTTGTTTTTTAAATCTTTAAATCGATGGATATTATTACTTCCTAAAGTAAGTAGTATATTACCTTTTACTCCCTCTAGAAAATTAATTAACTCCTCTAAATTATAAAAACTATTTTCTTTTTCATATTCTAACATGCTTCGTTCATATCTATAATATGGCACTTCTAAAATTGTTGATAGTTCAAGTAAATTCTTAGAAATTTCAACGGCATAGGGATGAGTGGCATCTACTATTTTATTTATATTCATCTCATTAGCTAATTTTTTCAACCCTTCTAAGTCTAATTTTGCTACTTTCACTTCTAAATCCAAATGAGAGATCAATTGTCCTCCATACTCTGTAGCTGTAGTAACTATGACCTTATGTTTATCTATCAAAAGCTTTTCAGCTATTACTCTAGAGTCTTTAGTCCCTCCAGCTAGCAAAATCAAAGTTTATATCCTCTAGGTGTAATCATTTTTCCCTTTTTTACATAGGTTTTAGAGTTTCCTACTATTACTACAGTAAACATATTTATCTCATGATTTAGCATATCTTCTAATGTAGTGATAACATAATCTTCACCATCTCTCTTTGCATTTCTTACGATTGCTACAGGCGTATCTTTTCTTTTGTGTCTTAGCATAATCTCTCTAGCTTCTACAATTTGAGTCGTTCTAGAAAAACTCTTAGGATTGTAATACGAAATTACAAAATCCCCTTGAGAAGCTAAGTCTATTCTCTTTGTTATTAATTTCCAGTCAGTTAATAGATCACTCAAACTAATCGTTGCATGATCATGCATTATAGGAGCTCCTACAACGCTTGCTCCAGCATTAGAAGCTGTAATTCCAGGTACTATCTCTACTTCTATATCACTGTCTAAAGCTACTTCTAACATGATACCTGCCATTCCATAGACTCCTGATTCACCACTACTAATTAAAGATATAGTTTTCCCACTTTCAGCTAGTTTTAATGTTTCGTTACATCTATCTATCTCTTTTTTCATAGCAGATCTGATTAATTCCTTTTCGGGGAACATATCTTCTACCAATGAAATATATGTTTTATGTCCAATTAATATATCCGATTTTTTCATAGAGTCAAAGGCTTTAAAACTCATATTATCTTTATTTCCAGGCCCCATTCCAACTACGTATATTTTCCCTTTTTCCATAATATATTCTCCTCTAAATTTTATTAATACGAGTAATTTATGAATTACCCTCTCTCTCTCTTTTTCTTTTTAACAAATTGCACTAAACCTTAGACCTCACCTCTACCTCCTCTCCTAAATTAGGAGAGGAGAACTAAAAAACAAGATGATTACTGCTTCGGTTTCTCTTTGACATCGTAATTTTCTTATAACTAGAAGAAAATTTCGTACTCGTCAATCGAGAAACCATAAAAAGGAAGAGTTTACTCCTCATATACTGATACTGTCACACCATTATACCTCTTCTTCTCTTTTATAAATTTACCACTTCTATTACTAGATAAATATGCTACAGGAGCAGATACACATCTCACTCCTATAGTTTTTTCTACAAAGTCAGAACCTTCATAGTTATCTTGAATAGGTTTTATCTGTTCCCTATCTATGATTATCAATTTTTTATCTAGTCTATTACAAATTTCTAATAATCCAATTTCATCTGCTTTTACATCTACAGTGGCAATATGTTTTATACTATCCATGTGTAGATTAGATTCTTTCATAGTTAACTTTATACTATCTAGTATAGTTTCAGCAGAAGTATTTCTTCTACATCCAATACCTAATATTATATTTTTAGGAATTATCTGTGTTACCTCAATATTAAGCCTATTAGACATAACCACTATACCTGCTATATCTTTTTTTATATTCTTTGGTTTCTCACAATCAAGAGAATTAGAATCTAGCTTTACTGACATATTCTTTGGTAATCTTAGCTCTACCCTTTCTCCATTGACTATAAGAGCTGTTACATCTTTTGCACTCTCTAGATCCCTTAGGTGTGCCTTTAGCTTCATAGCTATAGTATCTACCGCTATGCTGCCAGATACATCTGAAGCTGTAGAAATAATAGGAATTCCACCAATATTTTCCGCTATGAGAGAGGCTAGCTCATTAGCTCCTCCTAAATGACCAGAAAGTAATGATGTAATAAATTTTCCATCTTCATCACTTGTAATTACAGCAGGGTCTATATCTTTACTTTTTAGGAAGGGAGCTATCGTTCTTACAACTATTCCACTTGCCATGATAAAATATAAACTATCATAACTATTAAATATATTAGATATAGTCTCTTTAAATCCATTCTCCATAGGAATAGTTTTATCATCACTATATTTTGATAATGTAAATATATTTATAATTTCAAATCTATTTGTAGGAGTGAGGAGTTTTTTTATCTCTACTCCTTTTTTAGTAGCTTTTTTAGTTAGTGTGATAATAGCTAATCTCATAGGAGCCTCCTTTAATCAACCCTTCCTTTTTGTGATTTCAACTTTAATAAAGAGCAAACGACAACAAGGAAAGAGTTGGGTTTACTTTATTCCTTCTCTGTATTCATGAGTAAAATGCTTGTCATATAATTTTGATTTTGAATATTCATCACCCATAAATCTACCCACTAAAATTTGAGCTGTTTTTGTGATATTTGCCTTTTCTACCTTTTCTGCTATATTTTCTAATGTTCCCATTACTATTTTCTGATCTTCCCAAGTAGCTCTTTGGATTACTGCTACTGGTGTATCTAAGTCATAGTGAGATAATAATTGAGCTACTACCCTGTCTATCATCTGTACTGATAAGAAGATTGCCATAGAAGTTTTATGAGATGCCAAAAGTTCTAATTTTTCTAGCTCTGGAACTGGTGTTCTTCCCTCCATTCTTGTACAAATAACTGTTTGAGCTACATCTGGAAGTGTAAACTCTTTTTTTATAGCTGCAGCTGATGCCAGGAATGAACTTACCCCTGGGATAACTTCAAATTCTATGTTATGACTAGCTAAAATATCCATTTGTTCTCTGTGAGCTCCATATATAGCAGGGTCTCCTGTATGTACTCTAGCTACCATTTTCCCATCATTTATAGCCTTTACTGTTACTTCTATTACTTCATCTAGATTCATAGAAGCACTGTTGTATATCTCTGCTCCTACCTTATGACATTCTATAACTTGTCTTGGTACCAATGAGCCTGCATAGATAATAACATCTGCTTCTTTTACTAGTCTTTGTCCCTTTACTGTTATTAATTCTGGATCTCCAGGGCCTGCTCCTATGAAAAATACTTTTGCCATTGTCTTACACCACCCTTTTTAAGTAATATAGTTGTAAAATATGAGATATCATCACGAGTGACATTTTCTAAATCATAATAAATTTTTTCTGAATCTTTTCCACAATTAGAGATTAAAACTACATTGTTCATATTTCCAGTTTCTCTAAATGCTTCCTTTAATCTTTCTAAATTTCTAGTAACTTTCATAAATACTAAATTATCAGCTGATTCTATCTCTTTTACTAAGTTTGTTTCCTTTGCAATAGGTATAACTTTTAATGTTTCATCTCCCATGAGTAAAGGTGTTCTTAGTCTTGAAGTTATAGATGCAAATGAAGTAATTCCAGGAATAGATTCAACCTCTATCTTATCTTCTAATAACTCCATGGCATATACAAATGTACTAAGAGTCATAGGATCTCCGATAGTTATAAATGCTATATTTTTTCCTTCTTTTACTAATTTATTTACAATTTTTGAATATTCTAATCTATCATCTTCGCGTATTTTATCATTATCTACAGTTGTAAAGTCTAAAAATACCTTCTCGATATCTTCTTTCATATATCCCTTTGCGATTTCAAATGCTGTACTATAGTTTTTTGTATTTGCACGAGGTAAGATCACTACATCTGATTCTCCTAGAGCTCTTACAGCTTTCATCGTTAACATTTCTGGATCTCCTACACCTACACCTATACCATATAATTTTGCCATTTTTTATTTACTCCTTTTAGCTGATATAATATATATTGGATTTTCACCCATCATCATATTGTATCTACCTATTTTTTTATTTCTTGCTATATTTATGTTAATTACTTCTATCTCGCAAAATTTAAGTTTTTCTAATGCTTTCATAGCATCTCCTAAACTTTCTAAAGTTATAGTATTTATAACTACCTTTGCTTCTTCTTTAGAGTGGCTCAAGAGCCATTCTAATATAGTTTCTAAGTTTCCCTTAGATCCACCTATAAACATCCTATCTACTTCTATTTCAGGAATATTATTTGGAGCTAGGCCCTCTATCAATTCATAGTTTGTCACATTAAACTTTTCTAGATTTTGGTGGATTACTTCTATCCCATCAGGGTTTATCTCAATCCCAAAAACTTTTCCTTTTGGTATAAAATTAGAAGCCTCTATTCCAACACTGCCAGATCCTGCTCCTATATCGATTAATACGCTATCTCTTTTTAGGTCTAGTTTTGCTATAGATATACACCTAACTTCTTGCTTAGTCATAGGGACTTTTCCGCGGATAAATTCTTTATCTTCTATATGAAACATTATCTTCACCTCTTTTAGGTATTACTATAACTACATTTATATAAAAAATAATTTTTAAATCTGCCATATTTTCTAAACTCATGGTTGTTATTCTTTCATCATCATAACTCAATCTTTCTCCTACAAATATAGTCCCTTTTATTTGATTTTCTAACAAGGTTTGTGCGATTACTTGAGGAGTTGTTTTATTGTCTGTGAGGAGTCCTGCTTTTTTTCCTGCTTTTATAGGTGTAATATAATCACATTCCCTGCCATGAACACTAGCGATAAAAGTATTTTCATAGGAAAAACCTATTGTAGAAAACATATATTGCATGGAGGAGATTCCTGAAATAATATTTAGATCTTCTATCTCAAAATGTTTTTTCATAAAGGGAACCATACTATAAAATCCTGTATCCCCAGAAACTATCAGAGAAATTCTTTTATCTCTATTTTCATTGATATAGATAGATAATTGATCTAAATACCTATATATATATCTTATTTCCTTCCCTTCAGTAAGTACTCCTAAAGATTCTATATTTCTCCTACCTCCGATCAATATATCGGAGTTTTCTATATATTCCTTAGTTATAGGAAGGATATATTTTTTATTTCCAGGGCCTAGTCCCAATATGTTAATTTTTTCCATAGTTATCCACCATCCTATCAAATCCATTTGTTCTAGCTAATTCTCCATGATCAAAGGAAAAAGTTAATACCTCTACCTTCACTTCATCAAAAACTCTACTCTCACATTTTTGTTTAATCTTTTCTGCGATGATTTTATTTGTTTCTTTTAATTTTAGATAGGATAATCCTTCTTCTGTCGTATTAGATTTTATTATCTTAATTACATCTTCTGGGTCTTCTCCTGCTAATAGAGCATTAGCTCCTAATATTTCCATTCTAGCATCAGATATCTTTGAATGGGTATGAAATATCCCCCCAGCTACCTTGATGAGTTTTCCTATATGTCCCACTAAAATTATTTTTTTATACCCCAATACTTTTATATTATCTAAGATAAACCCCATAAAGTTACTGATAATAAGGATTTTTTTAGGATCGATCTTCAATTCTTCCACCAAAAATTTCTTTCCATAGTTACCAGGTGTAATAATTATAGTATCTTCAGAATATTCTTCTAGGAGCATCTTCAATTCTATGGCTATAGAGTCCTTAAAGGCTTCTTCTGACATGGGCTTTACTATTCCAGTCGTTCCCAAGACAGATATGCCACCTAAGATCCCTAATTTAGGGTTAAATGTCTTTTCCCCTATCTCGACTCCCATTGGAATATCTATGGTAACTTCTATTTTTTTATCTTTAGGTAGGATCTTTTCAATCTCATAAAATATAGTTCGAACAGGTACAGGATTTATTGCTGGTTTCCCTATGGCTACCTGTAAGCCCTTTTTAGTAACTCTTCCTACACCTATTCCTCCACATAAAGATATACTTTTTTTTTCATTTATAAAATTATCTCCTCTATCTTCTATCTCTTCACCCTCTAATACTTCCCTAACAGTTGCAAACATCTCTATCTTGTCAGTGGCATCAGGGTCATCTCCACCATCTTTTATAATACTAGTTTTTACATATTTAGAGTTATTGTGGGTTCCTATCTCAATACTATTTATATCTAGATTTAAATCCCATCCCTTAGGAGTTTCTATCTCTATAGTGGATATGTCTTCTTTTTGAAAATATATCTCTACTGCACTTTTGCAAGCTCCTGCTGCAGTTGACCCAGTAGTGTATCCATACCTCATTTTTTTTCCATTTTGGACTGTATATTTATCTAATTTCATAATTAAAATTATTCTCCTAAAAATCCTTTTCTGTCATACATATCATATAAAATACCGTGGAATGTAGCTACTGCAACGGTACTACCACCTTTTCTACCTCTAGTTACAATATAAGGAATATCTAGTTTCCTTAATTTTTCTTTAGAATCCTCAGCTCCTACAAATCCAACTGGCACTCCAACTACAAGACTTGGTCTATATCCTTTTTCAATGGCTTCCATCAGTGTAAATAAAGCTGTAGGAGCGTTTCCAATCAAAAATATCTTTGTTTTCTCATCTTCCATTGCTTTTTCCATCCCAACTATAGAACGTGTTAAGTCTCTTTCTTTTGCCTCTATTACTACTTTCTCATCTGAAACTAAAGAGTAAGCAGCTACATTCCATTTTTCCATAGTTTTTTTACTCAGACCATTTACAATCATATTAGTGTCACAATAGATCTTACTTCCCTCTGCGATGGCTTTTTTACCACTTTCTATTGCATCTTTTGATATCTCAATTATATCAGCATATTCAAAATCGGCAGTAGTGTGAATCAATCTTTTTACTATTTTTAATTCACCTTCTGTAAATTTCTCTGCTTTCTCCCCTAATTCACTGGTGATTATTTCAAAACTTTTATTTTCAATTGCCATAGGCTTTTTTACATAACTCATTTTTTTCCTCCCTGTCAAAAATATTTTGGATAGACAAGATGTCCTATTTCTTTTATCCCATCTAATAACCCATTTGTTGGTCTCGATACATTATATTCGTCTATTATATAGATCTCATTTTCCCTTATTGCTCTTATTGCCTTATAGCCAGATGCTTTTTTTATTATATCTACAGTAGGTCTATTCATAGCTCCATACTGTGCTAAATAAACATCTATTTTTTCTCCTCGAGATAATAATAATTCTTTGGGGAAATTAGCTACACTAGATCCTTGTTTTGCAGGAGTAGCATCATACGCAATATTATTTATATCTAATACTCCTAAAATATAAGCTGGTATACCATCTAGTGAGGTTGTTTGATTGGTTTTATGTCTAGCCTCAAAAAAAACCGTTTTTCTTTCATTACTAGGTATCAAATCAGCTTTTTTCTTTAATAATGCTAAATTTATATGAAAATCATCTGTATACTGAATAGCTTGCTTTTCATGACCACTTAGTTTACCCAATGTCAACCAATAGTTATCTAGTTCCTCAAATTTAGTAGGTTTTATAGTCACTACTGTTAGGTTTGCATTCTTTAACGATCTTATCAGTCCACTGAATCTATCTCTTATCATGGGCCTTATTAAGATTAAATCTGGCTTTGCAGATATAAATTTTTCTACACTATCTTTATAGGAAAAAACTTCTATTCCTAGATTAGTATTACTTTTATCTACTCCTACTAAATTCCCTTTAGCACCTATATTTATTAAAACATCTGTATGAGCCCCGTAGAGAGAGATTATTTTCGTATGGGGTTTTGTTAGATCTATTATTTTCCCAGACTCGCTTATCACCTCTATGTTAGAAGCTAAACATAACTGTGTCACAAAAATAAATATCGATAATAGTTTTATTATTTTATTCACTTTAGATCATCTCCTAATTTGGGGAATACAAATGTATTCTTTTCTGTTTTATATTTTTGCCATCCTATATTAAATACTTCTTCTAATTTATTTGAATTAAGTACATCTTGGGTTTTTCCACTTGTTACAATCTTACCTTTTTCTAATAAGAGGATTTCATCACAATAAAGTGACGCTAAGTTAAAGTCGTGAAATACTCCTATAACTGTGGTCTTTTCTTCTTCCACCCTTTTTTTTACAAGGCTAAGTAGAGTATGGGAATAATAAGGATCTAAATTTGAAGTAGATTCATCTAAAAATAAGATAGGTGTTGTCTGAATCAATGCCTTCCCAAATATTACCCTTTGTTCCTCTCCTCCACTGAGAGTGGTTATATCTTTATCTAAAAATTCTTCTAATCCTATTTCTTTTATTACCCTGTCGATAATATCATAATCTTTTTTCTGTAGGCTAAAAAACTTTTTTTTATATGGATATCTTCCCATCTCTAATATATCTGAAACAGAAAAAGGAAATACTATATCAAATTTTTGTGGAACTATCGCAATTTTTTTTGCTAGCATCAAATGAGAATATTCCTTTAATTCCTTATTTTCTATATAGATCTCAGATTCTGGAGCATTTTTATATCCATTCAAAATATCCAAAAGAGTAGTTTTACCACTCCCATTGGGTCCTAAGACTCCATAAAATTTACCTTTATCAAACTTGAAAGATAGATCCTCCAAGATTTGAATTCCATCTATAGAATAATTAATTTTTTTTATATCTATCATCTTAGGTTCCCTCCTCCCATCTTTTTCCTAAAAATCAGAGCAAAGAAAGGTGCTCCTAATAGCGATGTTATCACTCCTACAGGAATATCATTAGGTAATACTACTCGAACTACGTTATCGGCAGCTCCCATAATAACTCCACCCCATATTGCGCAGCCTATAATTAATTTTTTATTATCTGTCCCCATAATAAATCGTAGAAGATGAGGAACTACTAGTCCTACAAAACCTATTAGTCCACAGGTAGATACTGCCACTGCCGATAAGATAGAACTTACAACTAGGAGTATCCTCCTAATTTTACTGGGATTTATCCCCAAAGAGATAGCATTTTTTTCTCCTAAAGCTAGTATATTTAAATCTTCTGCGTAATAACAAAAAAATACGAATCCAAAGACCCATATTGCACTTAAGATGCTTACTTCCATCCATGATTTTCCAGTAAAACTACCAAGTAACCAAAATATAATAGAACCTACTCCCTCGTCAGCTAAATACTTTAAAAAACTTAATCCTGCAGAAAAGAAAGCTCCAATAATTATTCCTCCTAATATTATAGAAGTCGGGTTCATTTTTCTTTCGAAAGACCCCATCTTAATAACAACTGTCAAACAGAGTATAGCAAATATAAATGATACTATATGTGTGCTAAAAATTCCAAAAATTGTTATATTTAGAACTATCGCAAGAGCAGCACCAAATGAAGCACCACTTGAAATTCCTAGTGTATATGGATCAGCCAAGGGATTTAATAAAACCCCTTGAAATACCAATCCACACATGGATAAAATTGAACCTATTAATATCGAAGTGAGAATCCTCGGTAGTCTCACTTCATGGATAATATACCAATTAGGAGCTCCCTCCCCACCTTTAATACTCTCTATTACCTCCTTTAATGGAATTTTTATATATCCCATTTGAAGGTAGAAGAATATTGAAAGAATTAATAGTATTATTCCAATTGTTGTCCATAATTTAAAATATTTTTTCATAGGTTTTACGGTTGCATTCCATTTGCATATTCTTTCTTTTTAGCTAGCATATTTTCTTTTTCATGAGTTAATCCAAATTCTGCATGGTCAACATATATTTTTCTAACTTCTTTATTTGCTCCTAATCCAACTAGGTGAACTTTTACAGTAAATCCTTTTTTTTCTAGTTCTTCTTTCATATCGATAGCAATATCATTATGTGCATGTTCTCCTGCTACTATCATAAATGGATATAAATTTATATGTTTAATTTTCTTTGCTTTTAATTGTTTTACTACTGAGTCTAACGTAGGATAACCTTCTACAGTTCCGAAAAATACATTTTCAGAGTAATACTCATGGAATACATTCTCGATCATAGAATATGCAGAGTTTCCTGGATGATGTGTTCCGTGTCCAATGAATACAGTCGCTTCATCTTTCTTTAAATCTTTATAAGTAGGAGCTAGTGCTGATGCAGCAGCTTTATAATCATCTACTAATGTCAATAGAGGATCACTAACTTTCAATACTTTAAAATCATTTTCATGTAAAGCTACTTCTTTCTTTAAAATTTCAGATTCTAAACCATTCATAATATGTGTTCCTTGTACTAACACATGTGTATATCCCTCTTTTTTTAATATATCTAATGCTTCACTTGGATTATTAAAAGTAATCCCTTCATTTTTCTTTATCCTTCTCATGATTATTCTAGACGTAAAAGCAGTAACTACTTTAAAATCTGGATATGAATCTTTAAACTCTTTCTCTAAAGCCATAATTGTCTTTTCTCTTGTTTCTGGATATGTTGTACCAAAACTTACTAATACAATAGCTTTTTTTTCTGCCTTAAATAGGTCTTTTGATGGTCCATGTACTGCACCCTTTGCTAATAACGTTATACCCATTACCAACATCATTAATACCACTAACACTTTTTTCATTTTTTTCCTCCTAAATTTAATTTTAAGAATAAAAAGTAAGATACATTACATCTATATTGTGCAAAAAAAAAGTTCCCTAAACTAAGGGAACTAAACATTTTATACAAAAAAGATACAAATGTCTACATCCTCGTCCTCGCAAGTTCGTAAAAATTAATCTGGCAGGTCTCCTGACTTGACTTCACCCTACTAATAGTCCTTCCCAAATTTCTTCAGTGGCATACTATTTTCGTCTGTCTTACAGTGGCGGGACCGTGTAGGATTTCAACCCACTTCCCTTTTAATCGATACAAATCGAACCAAGATTATATTTTATTAAATTGTCATTAACTTTATACCATGTTTACTTTATTTTTACAATATATTTATTTTTATTTCTACTTAATATTAATTTAACTTTTTTCGATTAAAATTTATTAATATTATTGGTTTTATTGATATAGTTTAGCATAAGATCCCTCTAATTTTAAAAGTTCCTCATGGGTTCCCGTCTCTATTACACCTTCTTTATCCATAACCACGATTCTATCAGAATTTATAATTGTAGATAACCTATGAGCTATTGTTATAGTAGTTCTGTCTTTAGATAATGTTTTCAAGGCTTCCTGAATTAATTTTTCTGTAATATTATCTAGTGATGCCGTTGCTTCATCTAATATTAATATTTTTGGATTTTTCAAAAATATTCTAGCTATAGATATTCTTTGTTTTTGCCCCCCTGATAGTTTCACTCCTCTCTCTCCTACTAGAGTCTCAAACCCCTTTGGTAGAGCACTTATAAATTCATATATATTAGCTTTCTTAGATGCTTCTATAAGGTCTTCTTTGGTTGCACCTAACTTCCCATATCTTATATTTTCTCCTATAGTTCCACCAAATAAAAATGCCTCTTGAGGAACAATCCCTATATTTTCACGAAGGGAAGTTAATTTTATTCTACTTATATTCATTCCATCTATGGTAATTTTTCCAGAATCAATATCATAAAATCTCGGGATTAGATTTGAAATCGTTGATTTTCCTACCCCACTAGATCCTACTATAGCTATATTTTCTCCAGGTTTTATCTTCAAGTTAAATTCATTTAAAATTAAAGATGATTTTTTATAGGAAAACTTTACATTTTGTAATTCTATTTCTCCCTTTATTTCATCTAAAATTATTGGATTTTCTATTTCTTTTATCTGTGGAGTTATCCCCATCATCTCACGAAATCTTCTATATCCTGCCATTCCTTTTTGATAACTTTGAACTAATATCATCATCTTTCTAATAGGCTCCATAAACCTATAGGAATATAATAAAAAACTAATTAAAATACCATAGGTTAATTCCCCATGTAGTATTAAATAACCTCCATAAAATATCACTATAAACTGCATAAGATTCATAAATATATGGATTCCTGAAAAGAAAACAGCAGTAGTTTTATAGGTTTCTTTTTTAGCTTCTTGGAACTCTTGATTTTTTTCTTCAAATTTTTCTATTTCATAGTCTTCATTATTAAAGAGTTTTACTATTCTAACCCCCCCAATGCTTTCTTCAGCACAAGAGTTTATCTCTGCTATTTTTTTTCTAGTTTTCCCAAAGGCTAATTTCATCTTCCATTTTTGAGTAATAGAAAAATAGATCATAAATGGTAAAACTGAAAATATAACCAAAGTTAATTTTACATTTAAAGTAATCATCAGAGCAAACGCTCCCACTAATCTAATTATTGCAATAAATAAATCTATAGGACCATGATTAGCTAATTCCGATATCCCACTGAGATCATTTACTAATTTTGACATAATTACTCCAGTTTTATTATTATCAAAATAACTAAAAGATAATTTTTGAATATGGGTAAATAATTCTTTTCTCATTTTGGTTTCTATCTTGATTCCCAAAACGTTTCCATAATATAATTGACAGTAACTAAAAACATATCTTAATAGATACATAAATATCAATCCAATAGAAATCGAATAAAATGTTTTTAAATCCCTTGACGGAATTACTTCATCGATTACTATCTGAATTATTTTTGGAAAAGCTAGATCCAAGGATGCAAGGAATATAGCACATGTTAATGTGAATATGAGTAATTTAAAATGTGGTTTGTAATATTTTATAAATGATTTTAATTCTTCCATTTTAGCTCCTTAATTTAAATTTTATATTCGATAATTATCGGTCTTTATTGAACATTTGATTACTACCATTAAAATTATCTTATCATATCTTATACAATAAAACTACAATCTCCCTCTATTGAGATAAAAAAAGGGAAAATAATTCTCCCTAAAATTTTACTGCTTTTATCAGAAATCTATTGATTTACAATTCTTTTATTATCTTACAAGGATTTCCTCCAGCTAATACATTCTTTGGAATATCCTTTGTTACTACACTTCCTGCTCCTATAGTGGTATTCTTTCCAATTGTTACCCCTGGTAGTATAATAGCTCCTCCACCAATCCATACATTGTCCCCTATTGTTATAGGTTTAGAAGATTCTAGGCCTTTTATCCTTTCCTTAGGGTCTAAGGGATGAGTTGCTGTATACACTTGAACATTTGGTCCAAACATCACATTGTCACCTATTATTACTCTATTGACATCTAGGATAGTGCATGAAAAATTAGCGTAAAAATTTTCTCCTACCTCTATATTATACCCATAGTCACAATGAAATGGAGGTTGTATTTTTGCGTCTCCCTTTACAACAATTAATCTTTTTAAAATCTCTTCTCTTTCTTCTTCTTCAATGGCTCTAGTTCCATTATATTCTGAAGTTAACATTCTAGCCATTAATCTATCGTCTACCAAACTTTGATCTCCAGAAAAATATAATTCTCCTGCTAACATCTTTTCCTTCTCACTTTTCATATAACTTCTCCTCTACAATATAAATTAGTTTAATTATTAATAACTATAAAATAATTTTTCAGTTTAAGTATACTACGTTTACTATCTAATACAATTTTTTATCAAAAAATAAGAGACCACAGCCTCTTATTTTCTTAACATTTTAAAATCATTCCCAGTAGGATTTTGAAAAACTGATAAATTAAATTCATGGATTGTAGGAATAAGATGTTCAAAGAGGTCTGATTGAATCCCTTCATATTCCTGCCACACAATTGTTTTAGCAAAACAATATATTTCAAGAGGTATTCCTTGGAACGTTGGCTCTTGTTGCCTTACTAATAAAGTCAAGTTTTGATTGATATAGTTACTATTTTTTAAATATAGTTCCACATAAGCTCTAAACATCCCAATATTTGTGAATCTTCTCCCATTAATAAGAGTAACTCCAACATTTTTATCTTTATTTGATTCCTCAACTTCTTTTTGTTTTTTTTCAATATAACCTTTTAAAATATCAATTTTTTTATACTCTTTAATCTCTTCCAAAGATAAAAACTTTACACTATTACTATCTAAAAATATAGACCTTTTTATCCTCCTACTTCCTGTAGATTGCATCCCTTTCCAATTACGAAATGAATTACTAATAAGAGCATAACTAGGGATGGTTGTAATAGTTTTATCAAAATTTTGAACCTTTACATTGGTCAAATTTATCTCTATTACATCACCATCAGCCATTTGATTCGGCATCTCAATCCAATCTCCTATTCCAACCATATTATTAGCAGCTAATTGAATACTCGCAACGAATCCCAAGATAGCATCTTTGAAAATCAACATAATTACAGCTGTCATTGCGCCTATCCCACTTAATATTTTAAGGGGTGATTTATCCATAACTATTCCCACAGATATAGTTGTAGCTACAATTACTAAAAATAAACTCATCACCTGAAGATAACTTTTAATAGGTTTTCTTCTAGAAATATTGTATGTGCTATAAATATCGCTAAACACGGATAAAATACCATTTGCAATAAGGGTAAAGATTATTACCATTCCAATATCTATAATTTTTTCAAAAAAAGTTTCAAAAAAATCTAACTTTCTTATCATAATCTGTAAAACAATCAACGGCACCAAAGCATTTAAATATTTAAAAACATTATTCTCAATTAAAAAATCATCCCACTTAGTTTCACTTTTTTCAATCAATTTAATCAGATGATTTTTTATTACATAATCTGTAATATAGTGCATAACAATTGCTACTATTAAAGTTAAGGTCATTATCATTCCCACAATGATAATTTTTTGATAATAGCCGCTTACATTTAAATATTCAATAATTACATTATAAAAGCCATTCATATCATATCTCCTACCTTCTTTTCTATTAAGTTGAATTTATAAGAGTTTCCCACCAGTATTCTTCCTAAAATTATATTTTTTCTTAGCCCAAGAGATCCAATGAGGTCTGGATATCATTGCTCTTCCAACAGCTACTAAATCAACTAAATTATTTTCAATTAAATAGCTCGCTTCTACCTCTTTTCTTATAGCTCTTACAGCTATTAGAGGGGTTTTAACATGTTTTTTTATCTCTACTCCTAGATATACTACCCAGTCCAGAGGAAATTCTATTGGCACTTCTATCTTTCTATCCTGTTTAAAACTAGGATCAGGTACTCCACTAGATACATGAATTAGATCGACCCCTGCTTTCTCTACCTCTTTTGCAACATAAATTCCATCATCTAGAGTAGGCTCATTACCTCCTATTCTGATTCCCAAGATAAAATTATCATTAAAGATATCTTTTGTTCTTTTTATCAGTTCACGAGTAAAGTATAGTCTATCACCGTATTTATCTTTTCTTTTATTCCAAAGTTTAGAATGAAGCTGTGATATAAGATAGGTATGTGCTCCATGGATCTCTATCCCGTCAAATCCACATTTTTTTGCCCTGTGAAAAGCCATTATAAATTCCTCTAAGATCTCATCTAATTTCTTCTCCGGTACTGTAGCTATTTCCTCTTTGAATCCTGCATGGTGAAGTTGGATAAGACTAGGGGTTTTATGCTTTCTACAAACGTCTGCTATTTTAGAAAGACCCTCTATAAAGGTATCATCCCATATTCCTATTTGATTATCCCTTAATTTACCATCTTCGGCAACACAGCAAGCTTCTAGGATGATCATTCCGACTCCTCCTACGGCAATATCCTCATACCATTTAACCAATTCATCAGTGACACGTCCATCTTTACCAATAAGACTAAACCTTACCATAGGGGGTAAAACTACCCTATTTTTCAAAGTTATCCCTTTTATATTAAACTCTGTAAACAAATTTACTTTTTCTTTAATTTTCATATCTTTCTCCTAATTTTTTATTCCTCTTCCCATTCCTCAATAAATGAACACTCATATATATCTATATCTGATCTTAGTTTATAAATGACATCTTTCCTTTCTACGATAATTTGAATTTTTTCCTTTAAACTTTTACTTGCTTGAATATTTTTTAAAAGACCCTTTGCAGGATTTATTGTAATTGGGTGTCCTACCGATTCCATCATAGTCAAATCACCATTGGTATCTCCATAAGCATATGATTCATCTAAATGTATACCATATTTTTTTACAAATTCATCAATAGCTCTCTGCTTACTAACAGAATCCCACATAGGTGTAGTTTCCCCAGTAAATCTTTCTCCATCACAGTGATAAATTGTACCACAGTAATCATCAGCACCGTATTTTTTTGCCATTCTAGATACCAAAAATTCTGGACTTCCAGAAATAAATATAACTTTATGTCCCTGTGCTTTATGCCATTTTATTCTATCTCTAGTATATTTATATACTCTTCCTGCTTTTACATCCATCACTTGGTTGGCTACAAATTCATTTTGTTCCACCGTTATATTTTGGATAGCTTCTACGTAGCTATCTACTAGCCCTAGTAGATAAGCATCGTAGCCACCTTCTCTCATATCCCATTGGGTATAGAGATCTTTCACCTTATTTTCCCATTGTCTAGGATCTATCAATTCATATTTTATTAATCTTTTAAAATGCTCTGTTAAAAGAGAATCTCTGTATATAGTTCCATCAATATCAAAAAATGCTGCTTTCATAAATCTCCTCCTCATATTCCATTAATATACTTAGCATTATAACATAATTTTATTCGAATCTTATTTTCTTTTAACCACTAGTTTTTACCTTTTATTAAAATATGTCTTATAAAGGCCTTTTTGTCATTAATTAAATTTAATTAATAATGAAAGAATTAAACTCCTACATGTGTTACACTATGAATATAAAAACTAGTGTTATTTTCGTGTGCTACAGGGAGGAAAAATGAAAGTTATCAATCCATATTCAAAATTAGAAGAATATATGAGTTCTATAACTCATCTATTAGGAGCAGGAATGGCAATAAGTGGTCTAGCTTTTTTAGTTATCCATGCTGTACAAGAAGGAGGAATAAAACAAATTATAGGTTTTAGTGTCTTTGGTCTTTCAGCAGTATTTTTGTACCTTATGTCGGGAATATACCATATCCTTCCTATTGGAAAATATAGAAAAATTTTTAAGATTTTAGACCATTCAGCTATCTACGTCTTGATCTCTGGGTCATATACTCCATTTTTATTGATATTAGGAGGAATTACAGGTTGGATAATTTTAGTTATTCAATGGACTTTGACCGGTCTAGGTGTTTTATTTAAAATTAAATTTGCAGGTAAATTTCAAACAATTTCAACTTTAATCTATCTATTTATGGGATGGATGGTAGTATTCGTATTCGGAAACTTAAAGAGCAGTATAAATTCACTCTCACTTATGTTCTTAATAATTGGTGGAATTTTTTATTCTGTAGGAGCTATCTTCTACTCCATGAAAAAAGTTAAATATACCCACGTTATCTGGCATTTTTTTGTAATTGGGGGCACCACCTTTCATTATCTAGCCATATATCATTCTATATAAACATGATAGTAAAAGAGGTTCCTAGTAAAATCTAGAAAACCTCTTTTTTAATTAATCCTACTATTTTATTTAAATTTTGGCAAATATACAATAAATGAACTTCCTTTTCCTTCAATACTCTTAATTTCTAGGCTTCCTTTATGTACTTCTACCAGATGAGACACGATAGATAGCCCCAGTCCTGAACCAGATTTTTTAGTAGTTCTAACTTTGTCTTCCCTAAAAAATCTTTCTGTAATTTTTTTTAAATTTTTCTCTTTAATTCCAATTCCCGTATCCGAGATACTAATCCCGATTTTATCTTGAATCTTAAAAGAAGTGACATTTATCTCTCCTCCAACCTTATTATATTTAATAGCATTGGATATTATATTTAAAAATATATCCCTAAGTAATGATTCGTCACCCAATACTTCTCTATCATTATCTTTTAAAGTACATGTTAAAGTTATTTCTTTTTCTAGAGTAAGAACTTCCATAAATTCACACAATTCCATAGTTAACTTTTCAACATTAACAGGTCTAAAATACCCCTCCAATGATTCAGGATTTTTAGTAAAAATCAATAATTTTTGAATAATATTATTTAACCAGTTGACTTCATCTAATACTTTCCCTAAATCTTCTTGGTATTCTTCTATAGTCCTCTCATTAGTAAGTTCTACCTCTATCATACTTTTAATAGACATTATAGGGGTCTTTAGTTCATGACTGACATTGTCCGTAAATTCACTTATTTGAGTAAAACTATTTTCAACCCTACCTAACATAGAATTTAAGGTTGATATTAAGTTGGATATACTTTTATTTGTACATGTAGTTTCAATCCTTTCAGATAAATTATTAACTTTAATATCGTTGGTTGATTTAGTAATCTCGTCTATCCCCATTAAAAGGGTATCAACTATATTATTGGTATTATAATAATTCCAAATTATAGCTAAAAGACTTATTATGAGAAACGTTATAGTTAGCCAAGATAAGTATAATTTTACATCTGAAATATCTCTGATAAGTGCATATACATATGGTTTTTCTCCATTATTAAAATTTCCTATTAGAAGTCTTTTATTTTCAACTGTCACATATGTATTTTTTTTAAATCTATGTCTTTTATAAGTTTGGTCAAAGCTTTAGAATTACTAAAAATAAATGAATCATCACTAATTTCCACATACACAGGTTTTTTAGATTCCACATCTATAACAACTATATCTAAACGTACAGGAAGAAGATCTAAATAGTCTATCATGGTATTAGTTTCAAAAGCCACTCCTTCTTCCTTTAATAGATACTGAAATACAGCAGCTTCATGAGCTAATTCTTTATCTACATAATTTCTAAATAAACTCGAAGTTAAAAAAAACACTCCTGTAAAAATAACTCCCAAAGCAATAAAATTTCGAACACTACTTTTAACCATAGTTATAAATATTAAATTATTTTTTCTAAACTTAGTTAATCTTTTAATATATACCCCACTCCTCTAACAGTATGGATTAATTTTTTATCAAATGTTTTATCAATTTTTTTCCTCAAGTGATTTATATATACATCCACTACATTTGTATCAGAAATAAAGTTGATATTCCATACTTTTTCTGTAATCATCATACGAGTTAAAACAGTATTTTTATTTTCTATAAAATATTCTAATAAATTAAACTCTCTAGTTGTTAATTCTATTATTTGTTCATCTCTTGTTACAACCCTTTTCACTAAATCCATCTTTAATTTTTGAGCTATTAAAATATTATCATTTCCTTCACTGTTTCTCCTAAAAATAGCTCTTATTCTAGCTAGTAACTCAGAAAAAGCGAATGGTTTTACTAAATAATCATCTGCTCCTGCATCTAATCCTACAACTTTATCTTGAATTTGATCCTTTGCTGATATAAGAATTATATGTGTACTATCTTTTTGCTTTTTTAAATATTTTACCACTTCAATACCATTTTTTTTAGGAATCATAATATCTAATAATATTAAACTATAATCATGATTTGTAGCATAACTTATAGCATCTTCTCCGTTATCTACAGCATCTACATCATATCCCGCCTCTAAAAGACCTTTACTTATATAGTCCGATATTTGTTTTTCATCCTCTACTAATAATATTTTCATTTTTCCACTCCTCTGTATCCCCTCAACAAACCAATTGTTTATTTTAAAGGGAATAATAATTTTTAAGTAATTTTTTTAAGTTTGTAAGGTCTTTTACGCCACATAGTTCACGGATGGAATGCATTGCAATCATTGCTAATCCCAAATCTACAGCATTTATATCTAGATGTGTAGAAGAAATAGGTCCTATAGTAGACCCCCCTGGGGTATCTGATCTATTTACAAAGTATTGATACGGAATTCCATTAGGTTCTAAGATTTGTTTTACTACAGCCAATGAATGTGCATCGGAAGTATAAGATTGATTAGCAGTAACTTTAAGAGCTACACCATGATTCATCTTAGGCCTTATTATTGGATCTGTTTTCTGTTTTTGAGATGGATGAACTGCATGAGCTCCATCTACAGAAAGCATAAATGAATTTGATAATGCACAGAAGAACTCCTCCCTATTTAATTCTAAAGAAAGAGATATTCTATCTAAAGTATTTAATAACATATTTGAATCTGCTCCTTGCTTTGTACTGCTTCCTACCTCTTCATTATCAAAACACGCTAATACGTTTACTCCATTAAAGTTTTCAGATTCAATAAAAGCTTCTAAACCAACATATAATGCTCCTAAATTATCGATCTTTGAGGCAGAGATCATCTCCTCATTTAATCCTACAAGGGTTCCCTTTTCAAATTCATATAAGTATAGGTCAAAATCCAAAATTTCATTTATATCTATATTATTTTTCTCTGCAATTATTTTTAATAGGAAATTCTCTTTCTCTAACTCATCGTTTATAAGTGTTAAAATAGGTAGAGTATCATTTTGCTTATTCAATTCAACTCCTTTATTTACCTCTCTATTTTGATGAATTGCAAGGTTAGGAATAATCAAACACGGTTTGTCTATATTTACTAAAATTGTTTTAGGTTTGAAAACATTTTCTGATTTCACTACTACTCTTCCTGCAATACTTAGAGGTCTATCTAACCATGTATTTAAAATAGGCCCCCCGTATACCTCTGTATTTAGTCTAAGATATGAATCTCCTACCATCTCTGGATTAGGTTTAATTCTAAATCCCGGAGAATCTGTATGGTTTCCTGATATTTTAAATCCACATTCATTTAACTTTCCATTTCCAATAGAAAATGCAAGCAGTGAAGAATGATTTTTTTTAAAGAAATATTTCCCAGATATCTCTAAATTCCACTTTTCAGATTCGAAAATCTCTTTGTACCCATTACTTATCAATATATCAGCAGTATTTTTTACTGCATGAAACACAGATTTTGAAGAATGGGAAAAGTTAATAAAGTCATTTGCAAGTTTTTTCATTTTTTCCTCCTAAAATTATATGTATATTGCCCTTAGTATTACTTATACAATATTTTTTCTGAAATTATTAATTTTTTCTTTTAATTCTTGTATTTTCCTTTCCTTTTTTATATTCTCTATATTTTTAAAAGATAATTGATATTCTTTATTTTCACTTAAATTACCTAGATTTATCCCTAATAATTTAATTTTTTTCTCTAAATCAATCTCCTCAAACAACTCAAGCATCAACTTTTTTAAAGTTTCTATATTTTGAGTAGTTATATTCATACTTTTAGACTTAGTTATGATTTTTCTATCCAAATATCTTACTTTTAAAGTTAAAGTTTTTGTGTGAAATTTCTGAATTTTTAATCTCTTATGAGTTTTCACCAACAAGTTTAAAAATTCAGACCATATAAATTCCTTATCCTCTAAGGGTGACAAATAAGTCCTTTCATTACTAATAGAGTGTGTTTTTGATTCTGACGATACTTTCCTATTATCAATTCCCCGACAATATTCATATATCATCTCCCCTCTATTATACCCTAAAATACTTCTGAGTTCTTGTAATGATATTTTTAAAACATCAGATACTTGTACAATATTTTTTAGTCCAAGTATTTCTTGTGTCTTCTTTCCTATCCCAGGTATGAGTTTTACTCCTTTATCTGATATAAAATCAGCAAATTCACCTATATCTTTAATAAATGTAACTCCTCCAGGTTTTTTAGCATCACTAGCTAATTTTGCACTGAGTTTGTTATATCCTATTCCAATAGAACATGTCAATCCTGTGTTTTTAAATATTCCTCGTTTAAATTTTTCAGCGAATACCTCATAGGATAGATAACTTTTTATAATATCTGTAATCTCTACAAATCCTTCATCCAAAGCTATAAATTCTACTTTATTAGTCAACCTTAAAACTAAATTTTTTATCTGTTTTGAAACTCTACTATACTTTTCTTTATCAACTTTGAGGTATATTCCATTCGGGCATAACCCTCTGGCCTTTGCTACACTCATTGCAGAATGTAACCCATATTTTCTGGCTTCATAATTACAAGTGGTTATAACACTGGTCCCTACAATTACAGGTTTCCCACGAAGATTAGGACGATCCCTTATCTCTACTGATGCATAAAATGCATCCATATCGTAGTGAAGGATAATTCTTTTATTACTCTTCATATCCTTTCCTCCTACTCATCATCATAAAGTTATTGATAAATCTATTATATTATAACATATGGCCGAATGCAATGGAAATAAAAAAAACACCTGTTATAGGTGTTTTTTTATAACTCTAAATTAATTATTTGATTATTTCTTAAACTATCCTTTATATCTATAATTCTTTGGTTACTACTCCCTCTAAAATAGAGGTCTGGAGAGTAATCAGCTTTTTGAAATTTACCATCTACAAGTACGTCGATATAATCTAAACATTCCCTCATAGTAGCGTCTTTTAATAATGTCTCAAAGGTATATCCAGTATAAGACCATATATTCTTATGAGTTCTTGCTTTTATTTCTTTTAAAAACTTTAAAAGTTCTGTTGGATTAAAAAACGGATCTCCTCCAGATAGGGTAATTCCGTCTAACATGTAGTTAGAATTTATATCTTCTACTATTTGATCCATGTATTCACGGTCTAAGACTCTTCCTATGTCTCCCTTCCATGTTTCGTGGTTATGGCAACCTTCACAGTAGTGGGTGCACCCAGAGAAGTATATGGAGCATCTGAATCCAACTCCATCAGATATGGTTTCTTTAAATATTTTTATTATCTTCATCGTTTCATCCCTTTTTTTAGTTCTTAAGCAGTTAGTTTTATAGATTTGGATATCTTTTGATATGTTCTCTCTAAAGAATAAACTATATC
>NZ_JBATVM010000115.1:0-1533 GCF_049671765.1 Psychrilyobacter sp. | reverse complement strand
TCCCCATATATTTCATCTGTTTTAAATTCAATTAATTCTTCTACCTGATTATTTATATAAATAACTAGATTCCCTATAAATTTAATTACATTTTCAATAAATGGTATCTCTTCTTCTGTAAATCTAAATTTAGATATTTTTTCTAACATCTCAATATTTCCTATATAAAGTCTGTTTTTTATACTTTCTTCAACATCATTAAATAAAAAACCAAAATAATCAAATTCAAATTTTTGAGCTAATATTTCTTGACTGGAATTTACATTATATTTTCTAATAGAAATTCTATATCTTCCCTCATTTGAATTGTATTCCTTTAAACCTCTCCAAATAATAAAATGATCCAACCATTTTTTTACGTCTTCATCTGCAACATATTCAGATTTATTTATTATTTTTATTTGATTTTTTGATAAAACTTTATGATACGTAACATTTCTAACATACCCATTTATTAATTTCTTATACTCTTTAACATTAGTTTCTATATTTCTTTTCTCTTCAATTTCATTTGTGTAGAAATACAATAAAAAACTATAAATTGTTTTTATTGCAAATATAAATTTTTTATCAATATCTCTTTTCATTCCTTTGTTTATTATATCTAATATCGCTAAAATATCTCCTATTGAAATGTTTTCTGGGTTATTTAAAAAATTAACTATGTTAAAATACTCACCTATTTCTCTATATTCGTTAGTACGTCCATCTAGATGTTCTTTTTCCAAAAATTTTTCTCTATAGATTTCATCTAATATTCTGACTATAAATTTATTTTTTTCTTCTACATCTCTTGTATAAATTTCTTTTATTATCTCTTTTTGATTATCAGTTAAATTCTCTTCCACCCAATGATTCAAAAAATATTCTCTAAATTCATGAAAGTTTTTTGTTTTCATTTCTTTTCTATTCAAACTATCTTTTTTTGGCGTTGTCATTTTATCTAATCTACTTACTAAATTTACAATCTCTCTTAGGTTTTTGGGTACAATATAACTCACTTGAGTTGTGGTATTAAAAAACATCATACCTGTTTTATTATATATATTTGTTCTTATCATTTTTTCTATTGAATTTTTTTCAGTCTTAACCTCCATCATCATACCTAAATTAATATTATCAAAATTTGGAAGGAATAATCTTCTCTCCAATGGTATTAATTTCATTAAATACTTCTCTGCCATATTTTTAGGTTCTTCATCATTCATATGTGATTCTTTTAATAAATCTTCAAACTCTTTTCTTGTATTTCTCTCAAGAATATGACTCAACTGCTGCATCTTTACTGCCATTAAAATCACTGTATTGGGGATGATAAGATATTTTCTTATTTGTTCCACCATCTCATAGGCATATTTAGTACTTAGGTCTATATCATCTATCTCCAACAATAAAATACCATTTTGTTTATCTGAACCGTCATCTGATTTATTAAAAAACTTAAGGTATTTTTTTACTAAATTCGTCATATTTTCTTTTAGATCTGTACTAGCGGACATCTTCAGAAGGGCATCCAATGACTCACCTTTATAT
>NZ_JBATVM010000114.1:0-2004 GCF_049671765.1 Psychrilyobacter sp. | reverse complement strand
TACTATATCCTTTTTCAATATTTTTGATATAGGTATTTTTAGAACAACCTATAAAGGAAAGTAAGATGGTTAAAAGTAACATTTTTTTAAAAAAATTCATAAATCCTCCTAATCATTCTAGTACAAGAATATCATAATTAGATATTTTTGTAAATATTCAACTCTTTTCTTTACTACTATTTAAAGAAGTTTATGTCAAAGGTTTTTGATCTTAATTTTAAATATTAGACCATATATTTTTAACTATATTTTTTGCTTCTTCTAAATTATTAAATTTCTCCTCTAATTGTAATATGTATAGATGATTTAATATCTTTTTAAATTCTTTTCCACTTTTATAACCCCATGCAAGGAGGTGGCTACCATTGACTAAAGGTGTTAAATCTTCTTTTATCTCATGATAGATAGAATTTATCTGTTGAATGTTATCTAATTCTTGGGAATTATCTAACGGTCCTCTTCCTAAAATGTCAGCTTCATAGACTTTTAGGAGATTGGGGATATTGACTTTGATAGCTAATTTTCTTATAGTTATTTTATTGACCTTATTATTTAACATGAGAATTAATGGAGTAGCATGATAAAAAATTAAATTAGAAGCAGAAGATATCAATTTTTTATTGTTTGTAAATTTATCTATAAGGTTTAAAAACATATTCCTAGATGCTCTAGTATGACCTTTAAAATTAGTATTTTGTGTGATGTTTTTTCCAATGTCATGAAATAAAAGAGTTATCATAAGTTCCATTGTTCTGTCACATGGGTTTAAAATGTCAAGGGTCATAAGGGTATGAGTAAAGACATCTCCTTCAGGATGAAATTTTTTATCTTGAATTATTTTTTTGGAATTATATAGATTAGGGAACAAGATTTCTACTCCTCCAACTTCATCTAGTAATCTAAAGGTTTTAGAAGGGCTTTTGTGATTTAAAAGGATTTTTTCCAATTCCCCCATAATTCTTTCCTTTGGGATATTTTGGATAAGATGAAAATTTATCGAGATCAATTTCTTTAAATCTTGTGAGAGTTCAAAGTCTAATCTTCCTGCTAACTCAATAGTTCTAAATAATCTAAGGGGGTCTTCTAAAAAAGTTTCTTTATCAACATAGTGTAAGATTTTATTATTAATATCAAACTTTCCTCTATAAAGATCTATAGTCTCCTCTGTCAAAGGGTTATAATAGAGAGAATTAATGGTCAAATCTCTATTTAGACTAGAAGTTTTTATATCTAAAGAGGGGCTAAATTCATTTTTCTCTCTAGGTAGGGTAATCTCTAAATTATCTATAAGATAAACTTTGAAGAGACTACCAACTAATTTCCATCTTCCAAAATTATTTAATATTTTTTCTATTTCTTTTGCTGTAACTCCTAAAATTTCTATATCTATATTTGAATTTTCTTCGATAGGTTTATTATAGAGAAAAAAATCTCTTATAGCTCCTCCTACAATATATAGGTGACCGTTGATATTTTTTATCTCCTTAGCTATTTCTATATACATCTTAACTCCTTTTATTTTTCTATATAATTATTATACCTCAGGGAGGAATGATTTAAAACTTTTTTATATTCTTTGTGTTACTTAATCAAGAGATTGATTTTTAAAAGATAACAAAAACAAGGATTATCCTAAACCTTGACTTTTAAAAAAATAGATGTTATATTACACTAGTAATTAACAAAAAAGAAAAAAGGAGAGGATAATGAAAAAAATATTATTTGGATGCATAGCTTTATTAAGTACGGTATCATATGGAGCAAGTATAGATGCACTTGCTAATTCAACACCAGCATATATGGGTAATACTGCTCAAAATGCGACGTTAACAACAGAGGCAGTTTATTATAATCCAGCAGGTTTAGTTCATTTAGAAGATGGTAACTATATATCTGTAGGTGGACAATTGTCTAATATCACTTATGAGATGGAAAAAGGTGGGAAACATTACAAAGCTAATGATCCATTAGGTGTTATACCTAACTTAAGTTTTATTCATAAAA
>NZ_JBATVM010000113.1:0-3906 GCF_049671765.1 Psychrilyobacter sp. | reverse complement strand
ATTTAAGGTCATAAAAGAAATAGAGCTACTCAAGATCGTAGGAATGACCAAGACAGCTCTTAGGTTAAGCAATGGGGTTTTAGTAAGTAAAAAGTGTTTATTCCCTTATCACTACAAAGAAGACTTTAGAAGGGGTGAGGAATACTATTTACTGGAAAAAATAAAGATGTAGGAGGAGATCATGGAGATACAAAATGCTATGCCTATAGAAGTTAGATTTAGAAATAAAGAAAAAATTATATTCAATAGGATAACTAAAGAGATGAAAGAAGCAACTAAGAAGATTAAAAAGAGGCTCTATGACATCACTCCTACTGGAGAAAAACAGTTTAGATTATTTTAGATACAAAAGGCAGGACGTGGGATGGATATGTGTTGGAGGGGACCATATCAAGAATATAACTAGTAAGTGATTACAAAAAATCCTTTGAGTTAGTAACAAGACAATTAAATAACCTCCCAAAGTTCTATGCTGATGAACTGCATAACCAGGAGGCTCCGATATGGAGAAATAATGGGTGGCAGTAGACAAAAGCAAGATGTGTCGTGGCTGGCGACATACCCAATAAATAACCGGCGGTGGACCAAATATACAGGATAGTAGATTTTTTTCGGGGAAATGGTGAGGAAATCGTGGCATTAGCTAATCTACCTGGTGAGGATAAATAAACTCACACTTTCGTAATGAAGCTCTCAGTTGTAAACGATAAGCTTGAATATTAGATAGTTGTAACCTATTGATGGGATAACTATCTTCACTGGCAACTCGTTGTTCCAATAAGTTTGAAAAAACAGCATCTGAAAGTCAAGTAAAAAATAAAATAACTATATACATAAGGAGTTGATAAAGATCAATAAAAAAAAGCTTCATAAGGGGTTAGAAAAATATGAAAATGGAAAGAAAAAATATCTAGAAGTAACCAAGATACAAAGAAAGATGAATAAAATAAAAAAAGCTCTATCAGATGTGAAGATTGGAGAAGAAGTAATCTTATTAAAAAAGAACTTTCCAATCAATGAATTATTCTTGAATCTAATGCATGAGCTGAAAGAAGAAAAAGTTTTAAAATTTACCATAGTAGAAAAAGGCATCAAAGTAATACTGAATAATCATTTTAAAACTAAAAGTAAACCATTTGAAAAAAGATTGAGATATCTAAGAGGAACCCAGATAAATAGGAGACATTTTTATAAGATGGAAGATGAAAACTCAAAAATTTATAATGTGAGCCTCAGTAAGCATTTTGTACATAAGAATCTAGAAAAAATATTACTAATAAAAGGCAGAATTAATGGTTCCAAAGTAGTAGCAATAAAGAAAATAGAAGAAATAGAATAAAAAAAGACTTGAATGCGGAAACATCCAAGTCTTAACGAGTGATAAATACCACCCCAACACTGGTATTTTATCACATCCAAGAGTGAACTTCAAGGAGGATAAGATATGAGAATCCAATTAATGGAAAATGGTCAATTATTGGTGACTATAAAAGATTTAGAACTTAGTTATATAGCAGCTAATCAAGAAGAAGCTATTGAAAAGGCATGGGAATTGAGTAATGAAAAATCTAATAAGATTAATTAAATCAAAACTAAAAGCCATTAGAAGAAAAAATATTAAATATTATTTAAATAAACGTTAGGATACCACCCCAACAGAGGTATCCCACAGGAGGATATTATGAGAGTACCAACTAGTGCAAGTGAGGAACTGAATAGAAGTATGAACCAACAGGTAAGATTAATGACTATGGATGAAAAGATGAGACATGCCTTTGTCATAGATATGGCAGACGATGAGAGAAGGAATAAGATGATAAAAACTCTAAAACATCTTTATGATATGAACTCTTATTTTGCTAAAAAATTTAATGATCCTGAATATAATAAATTTGTGAAAACTATCAAGACAAAATTAAATAATCTTATGGAAGAAGAACTTCATTTTGAAAAGTTGGATGATTCTGTAAGGGAAGAAATTAGAGCTTATTTAGTATCTTCTCAAATATCTTTAAGAGAAGAAAATAATATTTGTGAGCTAAAGATCTTAGAAGAAAACAAAAGGGGGGATAAATAATGGAGTTAGTAGAAGTATTTATTCCAGAGATAATAAAAAAGAAAAAAAGTGAAATTGTAGTCTACAAGAAGAAAGATTTTAAAAAAACTAATGATCTAAAATATTTTACTGCAAATGAGATCAAAACTTTGATTTTAAAGACAGAGAAAGGTTTTTATAAATATATCTATCAAGTTTTGTTTGAGACTGGTGCCAGAATAGAAGAATTAAGAGAAGTAAGGTTTAAAGATATCGATATAGAAAATAATCGTATGAGAGTAAAAACTCTTAAGCAAAAAGAATTGATCTATCGATCTCTTCCATTCAGTGCTGAATTAAAGGCTGCCTTACTTCAGTATAAATTATTAAATGAATTGTGCAATGATGATTTTGTACTAGCTAAAAAGGCAGGGAAAGCACCTCTTACAAGGCAAGGGATAACAACTCAGTTAAAAAAAGATTGTTTAAAGTATTTGGATCTAAAAAATAATATAAATGTGCATAGGTTCAGACATTCTAGAGCTATATTTCTACTGAATAATAAAGTGAATTTAGTCCAATTACAAAAGTTTTTAGTACATTCAGACATAAGAAATACTTTGATTTATTTAAAATATGCCGATGAACATTTTGATAATGCCATACATACTGCCAATAATGAATTTTATAAATAGGAGGAGATCGTCATGATTATAGAGATGAAAAACGGTGTTTTAGCTTTTTCAGATGACTGTAATGAGTATGAGTCAGATTTAATTGCAATAGGTGAAAAATATGATATAAAAAAGACCAAGTTTTTTACAAACACTAAGTTGGGGAAAACTATTTTTAATTATATTGGATACTTTGGTTAGTAATATGTTAGGGATCTATAAGCCTCTTATGAAGAAAAAAATATTAACTAGGGACCAGGAACAGGATTTAATCTTTAAAGCCCAAAATGGGGATATTGCTGCTCGTGATGAAATTGTAAAAAAGAATCTAAAACTAGTTATATCTGTTTGTAGAAAGGGAAATTTTCCAATTACAGAAGACTGTATACAAGATGGGATCTTGGGGTTAATTAAGGCTATTGAAAAATTTGATTTGTCAAAAGGAAATAAATTTTCAACTTATGCCACTTGGTGGATCATGCAGTCCAGGAACAGGGAATCATATAATTATCATACTTATAGACTACCAGCCCATATTTGGGAGAAAAGAGGGAAGTTTGCTAAATACACTACAGAATTTTATCAAAAACATGATAGGGTCCCAACTTATGAGGAGATCAGTAAAAAATTTAATGTGACTATGGAATTAGTAAAAAACACTTTAGAGCTTCCACAAATAATATCAATTGATAAAAAGGATCTTGATGGAGAACTCCCCCATGAAAAAATAGAAGATGAAGGAGCAACTAATATAACTGAGATAAATATTAGAAATAGTATATTAAATGATGCTTTTCAAATTTTAAGTGAAAGAGAGAAAAAGGTCATTGAACTTCGATACAATCAATCTATGACTTTAGAAGCTATAGGAAAAGTTTTTAATATAAGTAAAGAAAGAATAAGACAGATTAGGATAACAGCAGAAAATAAGATGAAAATATATTTGAGAAAAAAAGGAATTAATTCTATGAATGAATTGATGTAAAGATTTGTTTAGGAGGTAGCGATGAAAGATTTCTATAGAAAAGAAGATTTAATGAAAATTTTGGATATATCAGAAAATACAGCATATAAGATAATAAGAGAGTTAAATGCAGAGCTAAAAGAGCAAGGGTATAAAACTATATGTGGAAGATTACATAGAAAATACTTTGACAAACGTTATAGGAACAATTAAACTATGAGTGTATATAAAGA
>NZ_JBATVM010000112.1:0-8588 GCF_049671765.1 Psychrilyobacter sp. | reverse complement strand
GGTCCCTACATCTCCTTCCCTTTTCTATATTCAACCTCTCCTTCTACTTCTCCACTATGGTAGTAGTAGATCCAGTGACCGTCCATCTTGCCGTTCATATAACTTCCTTTTCTCTTTACCTTTCCATTGTAAAAATAATATGTCCATTCCCCTTCTGCTTTCCCATTTTTGGAATAACCTCTACTCTCTATATTATTACCGTCATAATATGAGATTCCTTCACCTGTATAAGGTTTATCACCATCAAGGGTATAAATAATCCCTTTTCTAAACTCTATTTTTTTCGCTGAACCTTTATCACTACATCCAAATAAAGTTATAATTGCTAGTAATATTAATATTTTTTTCATATCTTTTCTCCACCTTTTTTTTATAATATTTTTTTTATTTAAATCTAGGGTTTTTTATTTTTCTTCTAGTATACCACAAAGTTTTTTTAGTTGACATTCCTCTCTAAAAAAGGTATCATTTATCTAAAATAATCTATAAAGGAGGTAACTGTTGTGTCAAAGAGATTTACTTGGTGGTGGAAAAATTTATCTAATAATTTTAATACTGTTTCATCTAAGTAGACTGACATCTAATCAATAGTTATATCTTTTTTATCCTTTAATTCTATATTTAGAATATAGAATGGTAGGAAAAACATATATACTTGACCAGTCATCTTGACTGGTCTTTTTTTATTTTAGGAGGGAAATCATGAAAAAAATAATATCAGGAATACAACCAAGTGGAATCTTACATATAGGAAACTATTTTGGTGCAATAAAGCAATTTATCAAATTTCAAGAAGAAAACGAGTGTCTATTCTTCATAGCAGATTACCATGCTCTAACGTCTTCTACAGATGCAGATGCACTACGTAAAAATACTAGAGATGTAGTTCTAGACTACTTAGCATTAGGAGTAGATCCTACAAAGGCTAGTATCTTTATACAATCACATGTACCATTACACACAGAACTTATGTGGATTTTATCAAATCTTACACCTATGGCACTCCTAGAAAGAGGTCATTCTTTTAAAGATAAGAGTGCTCGTGGTATCTCCTCTAATACAGGACTATTTACATATCCAGTACTTATGGCCGCAGATATCTTAATGTACGATGTAGATATGGTCCCAGTTGGAAAAGATCAAAAACAACATTTAGAGATGACTCGTGACATTGCTACAAAGTTCAATGAAAAATATGCTGAGATTTTTAAACTTCCTGAACCTATGATCGTAGAAAGTACAGCTGTAGTTCCTGGAGTAGATGGAGCTAAGATGTCAAAATCATACGGTAATACCATCGATATGTTTGCTTCTAAAAAGATATTAAAAAAGCAAGTAATGAGTATTGTAACTGATTCAACACCACTAGAAGATCCTAAAGACCCAGACAACAATGTAACTACTCTATATAAATTATTTGCTACACCGGAAAAATTAGAGGAGATGAAAGAAAAATTTAGAGCTGGTAACTACGGATATGGTCATGCTAAGAAAGAGCTTTTAGAAGCTATTTTAGAGCACTTTGCAGAAGCAAGAGCTAAACGTGAAGAATTAGTAGCTAATCCTGAGTATGTAAATAAAATTTTGGCTGAAGGGGCTGAAAAAGCTCGTGTAATAGCTAAAACTAAAATGTTAGAAGTAAAAAAAGCAGTAGGACTGATGTAATAAAAAAAGCTAGAAATTCCAAATGGAATTTCTAGCTTTTTTTATTGTTATTTATAAGAAGGATCTATACTGTTACTTTTTTACCTTCTTTATTATATACCTTATCTTTTACTACTAAAAATACTACTCCAATAGCTACTGCTAAGGCGATTCCTGCATATTTAGATATCATTACTGGTAATCCAAATCCAATTGGTGCCATCATGATAAATGCGATACATACAGATGTCATGAATACTGCTGGAATATATGTAATCCAGAAATTTTTCTTTTCCCTTACAAAGTAAGCTGTAGAAGTCCACAATACCATAGTTGCGATTAATTGGTTAGTGAATCCAAAATATCTCCATACAATGTTGAAATCTACTTTTGAAAGGAAGAATCCAATAACAAATAGTGGGATAGCTACTAATAATCTATTTTTCATAGAGTGTTGTTCAAAATTAAGTGCATCTGCTATTGTAAGTCTAGCACTTCTAAATGCCGTATCTCCAGATGTAATAGGTGCTGCTACTACTCCAAATATTGCTAATGCTCCTCCAACTTTTCCTAATAATGAATTAGATATTACATTTACAATTGCTGCTGCATTTCCATCAAATCCTGCTAATTCTTTTACTCCACCAAAGAATGCCATTGCTGCTGCTGCCCAGACTAATGCTACTACACCCTCTGCAATCATAGAACCATAAAATACATTTTTACCTTGTTTTTCATTAGTTAAACATCTTGCCATAAGTGGTGATTGTGTTGAATGGAATCCTGATATTGCTCCACATGCTATTGTAATAAATAACATTGGGAATATAGGAGTTTTTAGAGGTGTAGATTGCATATTTGTTATATTCCCAAATAATTCAGGAATCTCAAATCCTCCTACAAATAACATTACTCCTACACCAGCTGCCATGAATAATAGCGCTGCTCCAAACAATGGATAGATCTTAGCTATTATCTTATCTACTGGTACTAATGTTGCTATTAAATAATAAGCGAATATAATATATATCAATACCTTTACATTCACCCCTGTTAATCCGTGTAAGATAGTTGCAGGTCCTGCTACAAATACTACTCCTACTAATACTAAAAGTACAACAGATATAACTCTCATTGCCATTCTATAAGGTTGTCCTAAATATTTTCCAACTAATTCTGGTATTGATTTACCATCATTTCTAAGAGATAACATCCCTGACATATAATCGTGTACTCCACCTGCAAATATCGAACCAATTACAATCCATATAAATGCCACTGGTCCAAATAAAGCTCCTGCAATAGCTCCAAATATTGGCCCTAGTCCTGCAATATTTAAAAATTGGATCATAAATATTTTCCAACCTGGTAATGGTATAAAATCTACCCCATCTTCTAATCTAATTGCTGGTGTTACCGCTTTTGGATCTACTCCAAATACCTTCTCAACAAATTTTCCATAAAATAAATGACCTAAAACTAATAAAACTATCGATAGTAAAAAAGTAATCATAATCTTCCTCCTAAAATAAATTTAATATATTTGATAGAAGTATTATACATCTAGCGAAGATTTAATATATCATTTAGAGATAAACTACAAAATTCTAAACATTAAATACAAATATTCGTCATGAAATACATTTTAAATTTCCGAGTCTTATCAAACCATCTAGTTTTATTTTAGAACATTTAGTATGTTTTCCTACTTTATATTTAATAAGTTTCTAAATTCCTTTATCTTATTCCGACTCACAGGAACTTCTATATCCAAATTCTCTACCTTTAGATTGTACGTACTATTAAACCAAGGAATTATTTCTTTTATTTTATTTATATTTACTATATACGATCTGTGGGTTCTAAAAAATATATTTGGCAGTTCTTCCTCCAAATCAGATATTTTTTGCTTAGAAAAATATATTTCCCCCTTGGCATAAACCTTTGTTTCCCTTTCGCAAGCTTCAAAAATATAAATTTCATCTAAAGATAAAACATACATTTTTTCCCCTTTCCATAGGGTCAGTCTATTTATACTAACCTCTTCCTTGGGTTTTTCTGCTGTATTTTTTTCTATCAAGCCATCTAAAGTTTTTATTATTCTCTCCTCAGAATAGGGTTTTAATATATAGTCAAAAGCCTTTATACTAAAAGCATCTACTGCATATTCTCCATATGCAGTAATAAATATAATTCGTGGTTTAGCTTCAAACTTTGAAATTAATTTGGCTAATACCATCCCATTCATATTTGGCATATTTATATCTAAAAATATTATATCCACACTATGTTTTTCAAAAAAATTAAGAGCTGACATAGAATCCTCAAATTCTCCTACAATATCTAATTCTTCATATTTTTCTATAAAATATCGAAGTTCCATTCTTGCTGGATATTCATCATCAATTATTATACACTTCATTACTCCCCCTTAATATCAAAAGTTATCCTCGTTCCCTTTTCTAACCTTTCTATATTTAAACCTTTCCCATAAATTAATTTTATCCTTCGATGTACATTGTATAGTCCTATTTTACTACTCTCAATACAATCACTATATATTTTATCTATTATCTCTTGCTCTATACTTTTACCATTATTTTCTATAATCACACGTATTTTATTTCCATGAACCTTATATATTTTCAGAAAGATATCCTTCCCCCCTGTTCCATTGAGGAGTCCATGTTGGATTGCATTTTCCACTAAGGGTTGTATTGTTAGACTTGGTATTTTTATCTGCTTAATATTTTCATCAACATCATAATGCATGTTTATTTTATCATAAAATCTTGCTTTTTCTATATTTACATAGGCTTTTACCTGTTCTAATTCCATTTCTATATCTACTGGCTTATTTCCATTGTCCAAATTATATCTAAGATAGGTTGCTAGATCAATAATTGTACTTCTAGCCTGCATAGGGTCTATCCTTACAAAAGAAGTTATTGTGTTCAGTGCGTTAAATAAAAAATGGGGATTTATCTGTGTCTGTAACGCCGTTATCTCTGCCTCTCTAGCCATCTCTTCCAATTTTTTTACTCTACTTATTTCAAGTTGGGTAGATATCAATTCAGATAATCCTAGAACTAGATTTTTATTTCTCTCAGATATATATGAATTTTCAGAGAAATAAACTTTTAATACACCAGTTACTTCTGTTCCTGATTTAAGTGGTACTATTATATATGAAATAATATCTTTAGAAATACAATCTCGCCTTATTTCCTCTACTTCATCCTTGTTAACCACTCTAAATTTACCTGTTCGGAGAACTTCCCTTGTGACATTACCTTTAATCTCTCTATGCATTATCTTATAATTTTCATCTTGACTACAATATGATATTATATTTTCCATATCAGTAAACACAACTATTTTAGCTCCTAAAGATTGGAGTATAGTCCTACATACATTTTTTAATGAATCACTATTTACATCTCTAAAATATGGTAATGTTTTATTAGCAATCTCCAAAACTAATCTTGCCTCTTCTCCAGCTACTCTATCTTCCTCTAGCATCATATTTTCCGTTATTAATATTACAATGGCTACTCCCAAAGCATTTACTAAAACCATAGGAAAATAAATAGTCTCCACTATATTTAGAGCTAAATAAAATGGTTTTGACATGAGTAATATTAAACCCATACTGATATTTTCAATGATAATTCCACCTATAAATCCTAGTATATATTTATTTTTTACATTGAATTTATTTAAATATCCTAGTCCCCATCCTCCTAAAAAAGTGGCTATCCCACAAGGAATTGATGTAATTCCGTAAGGATCTATCATAATCCTATGAATTCCTGCAGTCAATCCTGTAATAAGGCCGATTACAGGCCCTCCTATAATAGCTGCTACAACTACACTTATATTTCTTGTATTTGCTATGGCTCCATTATAATCGGTCCCCATATATGTCCCCCCTATAGCGAGTAAAGCAAATATTAAAGATAACAATACCATATCTAGTTTTTTATATTTTTCTTTTTTTATCAATCGTTTGAATCCCCTAGCTCTCGACAGGAAAAATGCTATCGTTATGATATAGCCCAAACTATTTATTAAATTTCCAATAAGCCCAAACATAGCCCCTCCTTTATATTTATATAAGCTTATTTTACACTATTAATAAAGGTGTTGCAAAAAGTTTATCGTGATTCCCTCAATTATATATATGAACTTTAGAGTAACTATAAATATATAGTAATGAAAAAATTAATTTAATTAAGGACCTGAAGGAAATTTTATCTAAATTAAGAATACTATAATGAATTACAGTATTAAAATTTTATAAATAACCACTTAAAAAAATAAAATTTCAAGTGTTATTATGTTTTCATTGACATTTCTTTACTTTTTTAGTAAACTTTATTTATAGAAAAATATAAGCTTTAATAATATGGAGGTAATGATGAATACAATTAAAAATCAAATAGATTTAGAACAAAAAATAATAGATTTATATTTAAGACACCAAAAACAAAGCGAGTCAATGGAATGGAATTTCTACGAATATATGCCTTGGGATAAGGGACAATCCTTTACTACTTTACCTTATAATAAATCACAAAATACACTCCCACAAGAATTAATCATAGCAATAGAAACTTCTATGCTAACAGAATTAAATCTTCCTTGGTATACTACTTTTTTAAATAATATGTTTATAAATAATTTAGAACCTCTACAAAAATTTGTACATACATGGGTAAGCGAAGAAGATCAGCATGCTTCTGCTTTGGAAACCTACTTAATTTTGACTAGAAATGCTGACCCTAAAAAGCTCACAAAAATAAAAAAAGAAATTCTTAATACCGGTTGGGATTCTATTTTATCAGATCCTCTATCATCTATGGTATATACATCACTACAGGAATTAGGAACAGTCGTATTTTATAAAAATATTGCTAAATATGCACAAAATTATGACTCTGGGTTAAGTGAATTACTTCTTAGAATCGCAAAAGATGAGTCATCTCACTATGCTTTCTACAATCAAATAGTTGATGCACATCTGGAATTAAATCCTGATCTCCTGGTAAAAGTATGGCCCGTGATCAAAAATTTCAAAATGCCAGGAGGGTCTCTTAGTGATTTTGATGATAGAATGAAAGTTATTCAAAAAGCTGGTTATGGTCCAGATGAATATGTTAATCAAGTTTTAGAAGTTCTTATCAAAAGATGGAAAATTACTAAATTAGAGCCTACAACTCCTGAAGGAAAAGAAGCTCAAAAAAATATTTTAAAATATTTAGAGAAAATAAAAAGAATTAATACTAGATTAAAAAATAGATAGAGCAACGTGACGTGAAATAGAGAAAAGTCATCTAAAATATAGATGACTTTTTTCTATTTTTTTATCTTCAATATTTTTACTGTCTTTGTATTTTTCTTAGCTAAACTCAAGTTTTTTTCATAATTAATTTTACTGAGCAGAATAAATATTGCATCTATCACCGTTAACTGAGTTATCGTAGACGAAATCGCAGTTAATCTAAAATTAACATTTTCAGCAACAGTTTTAATCGCTATATCTGCTAATTTACTCAATGGATTTTCTACTACCTTTGTCAAAGTTATTATTTTTGCACCATTTTTTTGAGCTATCTCAACTGACTTAATTATTTCATATGTTTGTCCACTATGAGATATTGCAAAAACTAAATCCTCAGGAGTGGTATTATTCATACTAGTAAGTTGGACATGGGTATCATCTAGATAACTAGCACTTAGGTTTATCTCTAATAGTTTATACATCAAATTCTTAGCTACTAAACCAGAAAATCCAGCTCCTAAAATATAAATATTCCTAGCTTTAGATATAGCATCTACCGCTTCTTCCATGTCTGTAACATCTATAATAGAAGTAGTGTTTTTTATAGCCTCAATATTTTGATAAGCTACTTTATTTATAACTTCCGAGCTTATATCATCCATTGAAATTTGATCATGTACTATCTTAGTTTTTTTTGAGCTTTTTCTTATCACTGCTTCACTTAGAGCTATTTTAAATTCTGGAAAACCTTTATAACCCAATTTTTTAGCAAACCTTATTATACTTGGTTGGCTTATACCAATTATTTCACCTAATTCCTTGGCTCTCATTCCCTTTATATTTTCTAAATTTCCTAAAATGTATTTGGCTATCTTTTTTTCTGTTTTTGTAAATATTTCTTTCATTTCTTTTAATTTCGTTATACAATCCATCTTTATTCAACCCCTTTTATAAATTATAAAACATTATTGAAATTTGTGCAAAACTTTATTTATTTTTGAAATAAAATTTCAATTCAAAGACTTAAAAAATAGAATTTAATCCACTATATATTTAAACATTTAAGATGATATGTTATACTGTTTGTGTAGTAACATTCAATTAATTTACAGGAGGTACAAATTATGGATAACGCTTTAGAAATCGTAAGAAATATGAGAAGAAAAAATAAAATTAAAAGAGAAGTAACTGATGTTGAGAAAAAAATAAGAGACAATCGAAAAAGAGTTGAATTATTAGATAACTTATCATCATATATCAAAGATAACATGACTACAGATGAGATAAAAGACATCATTCAAGGTATGAAGAGTGACTATGAGGATAGAATCGATGATTTCATCATCAAAACTGCTGAGTATTCAAAAGAAAGAAGAGACCTTAATAAAAGTATCAAAGAATTGATGGTGCAAGCTAACCAAATGAATATAAACGAAAATAACTAAATAACAGTTATAAAAAAAAGCTAAAGCTTCTTCAACCCCCTGCCCCCATCTTGGGGGTTTTTTGGTATAATAACTATTATGACTACTATTACTAATGACAACTTAAAAGCTTTTTTTAGACATTCTTTTAAATTTTTTTCACATTTCCCTAAAGCTTATCTTCATTTTATCAAATCTACACTCCTTGCTGCTAAAAATTGTAGAGAATTTGCTTT
>NZ_JBATVM010000111.1:0-1821 GCF_049671765.1 Psychrilyobacter sp. | reverse complement strand
ATATAAATAATTCTTTAGAATATGAAGCTAATCTTCTTATTCAGAAAATACAATTATAAATTAAAAGGAGGAACAAAATGAAAAAAAAATTATTAATACTCGTAGGTGTTCTATTACTCTTTAGTATGACTTTTGCTAATGAATCCGTTGGAAAGGTAAGAAGTAGTTCAAAAGTACTGACTTACATATCTAATATTATCTTTGAACAAAATTAAAAAATTAACCTTTAAACCATACGTGGTTTATACTGTAACCTGTAGACTAGACACTAAAAAAAGTGTCCAAATCTACAGGTTTTGTAGTTTATTTTTTTAAACATTTAATTTATTCTCAAATCCTCCCCACTAAGATTATAAAGCCTCTTTTAATAAAAACTTTTATTTAATTTCATTAGAAAAAAAACATAAAAATCGAATTATAACTACTTATTTATTCAACTTTCTGATAAAATTAAACAAATTAATAATATTACAACTGTTATGGATATACAAGTTATATTATCCTCAACAAATAATAATATTTTTTTAAGTCATCTTTACGTGGACTGAAACTGAATTTAATACGATATCTTATTCAGTTTTCCGTATAAATTAAAAAAATTATAGAAAAAAAAAGAACATCAATTATATAATATTACTATAACTTTAGGGGGTTATATGAAAGATAAAATATTTGAAATTGCTAAAACATATAAGATAACTTTTAAAGAACTAGGATGTAAGGGGCTTAGTTCTACTTATCTTACTAAGATAAAAAAAGGACATAATTCTATTAAAGAAAAGCATATTCTCTTATTAGTTGATTCCTTTAATAGAATTTTTCAAGAAAGAAATATAGATAAAATAATTACTGTAGAAGATCTACATATCACTTCTCAGCAAGAATTGGATAAATTAGTCAATGAAAGTATTATAGATAAAAGTATCTATTCCAAAGAAAAACAAATAGAAATAGAATGCTTTGAATGGGAAAAAGAAGTTCACAGCTGGAAATATCGTTATTTTATAGCCAAATATAATCAAAAAATAGGGAAGAATGAAAAGGCTTTAAATATCTATTCCAATCTATTAAATAATTTTTCTTGTTCTAACTGTTTTTATTCCATCTTAATTGAAATAATTAGATTAGAAAAAGCAGTGCTCACCCATGAACTATATGTTAGATATCAAAAAAAAATAAATAGTGCTCCATATAAAACTAAAGCTATTTTAATATATAATATAGGTGTAGACCTTTTGGAAACTAAAAAATATACTAAATCAACCTCATTTTTCGAAGTTATAATTGAGATGAAAGAAATTACAAATCATTATTATCATTCTTATAATAACTTGGGTATTTGTTATCAATATTTTGGGGAATATGAAAAAGCTATTGAATGTTTTAAAAAAAGTGTAAGCGACCCTACAAATTATAATGAATTGAAAAAATGCTATGTTAATATTCTTTCATGTGCTAAAGAAATGAAAAATGAAATAATGGTAAAAGTTACTATTAATAAACTTGAAAATATACTTAAAGAATTTAAAAATAAAACTTTGTATCAAACTTATTGGAACCTAGGATTAGCTTATCTATATTTAGGTAATGGAGATAAAGCTATCAAGGCATTTGAAATGGAAGTTTCTTTCCCTATAAATTTAAAAAATATTTATTTTAATCCCACTAAATATCTAGATTCTATCAAACGGCTGGTTTTACTTTATGGTCCTCAACCATTAAAACAACAGGAATTAATAAAAACAATATGCAAAATACCAGAACAGATGAGATGTTATAAATTATCTATCTATTTGTTAAAATTCTATTTAAATAATTCTT
>NZ_JBATVM010000110.1:0-6915 GCF_049671765.1 Psychrilyobacter sp. | reverse complement strand
GAATAGATTACACCCCAATTTCTTCGGCGCCCAGTCCATTTTAGAGTGATATCCATCGTAGTAAGATAAAGAAGCTTAAATAGACTATCATCTGTAGGAAATACAGATCTACTTTTACTTGTCTTTCTAAGCTGTCTATTAAATCCTTCTATTGTATTAGTAGTATAAATTAGAGTTCTAATTTCTTGAGGATATGTAAAATATGTAGCTAAATTTGCCCAATTGGACTTCCAAGAAAGCGCGATTTGTGGATATTTTTTCTTCCATCTTTCTTCAAAATTATCTAGTTTAAAAAGAGCAATATCTTCAGTATTAGCTTTATAGACTTTTTTAGATCAATCATAAGTTCTTTAATATCTTTATATGACACAGATCGAGTAGCGTTTTTAATTTAATGAATAATGCATTGTTGTATCTCTGCGCCAGAGAAAACAGATGCTATAGCATTAGAAAACCCTGTAAGCTCATCAACACAGATGAGAAGGACGTCATTAACTCTTCTATTCTTTAGTTCATTCATTTTCGCCAACCCACATACCTAAAACTTCTTTCATTCCATCCATATTAATTCCAATAGCGATATAGACTGCCTTTTTAACTATGCGCCCTTCACTCCTAACATTGTAATGAATAGCATCCATAAAAACTACAGCATATGTATCTTCTAATGGCCTATCCTGCCATTCTTTAGCAACAGGGAGGATCTTATCAGTTAGAACTTTCAGAGATGTCAAAATCATACATATCAGCAACATGAGTCTTAATATCACTGAGGGTCATTCCTTTGGCAAATAGAGACGTAACTTTCTCTTCAAAATCTTGACCTATTGAAGTTTGATTTTTTCTAATGATCTACGGTTCGAATTCATTATTTCTATTTCTGGGAACACTAATATCAATCTCTCCAGAACTACTTTTCAAAGTTTTTTGGCTGTATAATCTTAATGAAGACCTTTGCAAAATAAGGCCTTTTTTATCTCAACTTTGATTATTCTAATTCAAGAGAAGCCATCAAAAGGAAGAGTTAGGGTGTTTATTAATAAAAGTCTAAAAAAAGAGACTTCTATTAGAAAAAATTCTAATAAAAATCTCTTAATTAATTTTCTTATTTAGCTAATCTGTAAATAGCTTCTACATAGATTTTCAATAAAGTATCTAATTTACTGATCTCTAAATATTCATTCTTTTGATGCATATTGTCCTCTTGGTCATGTAATAATGCTCCAAATGCTACACCATTGTCTACGGCTCTAGCATATGTCCCTCCACCAATAGCCACAGGTTCTGCATCTACATCTCCTGTAATTTCTTTATATACATTCATAAGTGTCTTTACTAAAACAGTGTCTTTAGGGAAATAAAGAGCATCAGATTCACTTTTGATAGTTAACTCAAAATTATTTTCTGTAGCAATTTTTTCTAATCCTTCTAAAACAGATTCTTTTTTAGTTGTTACAGGGTATCTCATGTCGATACTTAACTCGATTTGACCATCTTTGATAGATAATTTTCCGATATTTAAACTTAATTTTCCAGAGTCTGCATCTTCGAATCCAATTCCCATAGAAACACCATTTAATTCCATTCCGATTTTAGAGTTATAGAAAGTTATAAATTTAGAGATCTCTCCTAAATCTACTCCTTCTAAAATTGCCATCAATGCAGAGATAGCATTATATCCACTCTGTGGTCTAGCTCCATGAGATGATTTACCATAAGAGATCAATTTACCATCTTTGATTTCTATTTTGTATTCATTATTTGCATTATATTCTTTTACTTTAGCTTCTAAAACACTTGAAAGTTCAGTTGGGAATGTCATTTCACAACTTTCTGCTACTGAATTAAATGCTTTTCCACCTTGTATAGTAATATTTTTAGTATCAATATTTTTAGTCATAGTCACTTGCATAATTCCTTTTTCTGCAAATGTAACTGGAAAACTTGAATCAGGAGTAAATGCTAAAGTAGGTTGAGGCATTTTTAGAGTACCAAAGTAATGATCCATACATCCCCAGTTAGTTTCTTCGTTAGCTCCTAATATCATTCTAATTTTTTTGTTTAATTTTAATCCAGAATCTTTTAATGCTTTCATAGCATACATACACATGATCATAGGTCCTTTGTCGTCTAAAGTTCCTCTTCCAAAGATCTTCCCGTCAGCAATGATACCACCATAAGGATCATGATCCCATCCTTCCCCTTCAGGAACTACATCTACATGTCCAAGGATAGCTAGAGTTTCTTCACCATCTCCAAAATCAATATGACCAGCATAATTATCAAAGTTAGTAGACTTAAATCCTAATGTTTCTCCTAATTCTAAAAAGTGAGCCAAAGCCTTTGCAGGACCCTCTCCAAATGGCATTCCAGGTAGCGGAGTATCTTCCACACTTTTAATTCTAATGGCTTCTTGTATTGCCTTTACTACTTCATCTTTATAGTTTAAAACTTTAGTTTGTAACATTTAAACACCCCTTATATTTAGTTAGTTATTTTATTAATATTTTTTCATATTTCACTCTCTTAGTATATAACCTATTTCTATTTTTTTCAAGGGAAATAATTCGTTTTATACGTAAAAAGTACAATTTTTATGGATTATTCTAGAAAAAGTATCGTTTTATGAATATTTTTTTAGGAAATAAAATTTTGGAAAAATGATTGATTAATTTATTGAATGATTATCTTTTATGCATGGTAATATCTATATGCTAAAGTTAAACACTATATAAAATATTATATAATTGTGTAATTTTTTGGTCGTTTATTAAAATTAACTTATATTTTGTGTATTTATTTTAATTTTACTTAGTTTAAAATTTGGGGTATAATGCATAAATCAAATTTTTAATATATAAAACGAATTTTTTATGGGGAATAATTTAGCGAGCTATTAAGAAACAGCGATTTATATATGAAAAAGAGAAAGCACTTGTTAAGTAAAAAAAGGTTACTAATATTTTTATTTACAAATTATGGAGGTAAAGATGAAAATAATATCAATAGAAACTAAAAAAGTAGAACTAAAGCTCTTAAGACCATTTACTGTATCTTTAGGAGTGATTAAGGCCTTACCAAGTTTATTAATAAAAATGGAGACAGAGGATGGATACATAGGATATGGAGAAGCTTCACCAATATCATTTGTAACAGGTGAAACTTTTGAAAGCGTAGAAGCTGCAATAAAAGCAATGTCTACCCAATTAATAGGTATGGATTCTAGTTGTATAGAAAAAATTCATGATACTATGAATAGGATGTTTAGAGAAAATAATTGCGCAAAAACAGGTATAGATATTGCTATATTTGATATTTTGGCTAAGAGAGCAAATTTACCATTATATAAATATCTTGGCGGAAGTAAGAGTTCATTCGAAGTAGATAAAACAATATCAATTGGAACAAATGAAGAAATGGCGTTAGATGCAAAAACAATAAAAGAAGATGGTTTTAATATTGTAAAAGTAAAGTTAGGGCTAGATCCTGCTGATGATATAGAAAGAATAAGATCTATAAGAGAGGCTATCGGTCCAGAAATGAAAATAAGAATAGATGCAAATCAGGGATGGAATAAAGTTGATGCTATAAGGGTGATCAATGCTTTAGAAAAATATAATATACAAGCGATAGAACAACCACTTAAGTATTGGGATTTAGAAGGACATCGAATAGTTAAAGAAAAAACTATGATCCCATTAATGGCAGATGAAAGTTTATTTTCACCTATGGATGCAATAAAAATTATTAAAAGTAATTCATTTGATATATTTAATATAAAATTAATGAAATGTGCTGGGCTGCATAATGCTATAAAGATAAATTCAATAGGAGAAGCAGCAGGATACGAATGTATGGTTGGATGTATGCTAGAAAGTAATATTGGAATAACAGCTGCGGCTAGTTTTATAGCTGGGAAAACCAATGTAACTTTTGCAGATATCGATAGTGTATTGCATATTCACAAACCTGAGGGAATAACTGGTGGAGTAGAATTTAAAGATGGAAAAGCTTACCTTTCTGAAAAACCAGGATTGGGAATTGAAGTACAGTGGTAATTAAATAGTATGACTAAATAAAATTTATTTTATCTAACTCAAAGTAGAGGACATGACAGTAATATTGAATGTAGTAGGAGAGTTAGAAATTATAATAGTTAGAGATTGAAAAAATTAGGAAAGTTGAACTGTAGGAGGAATAAATTATGGTAAAAGATACAACACTTGTTTGGGCAGTAATTGCTATGGTGATAGCAATTTCATTTTATTTACAAAAGTTTAAGGCACTAAAGTTAGTAGGACCTTCAATTATTTGTATATTATTTGGGATAATCCTTGGAAATACAGGAATTATGCCACATATGCACCCTGTTTATATTACAATAATGACATATACTATACCAATTTCTTTGTCAATGTTCATGTTAAATATGAATATAAAAGAAATATTCTCACTGTCAAAAGAACCATTATTAGCTGTTTTACTTGCTCTAATTAGTGTATGTGGGGTAGCATTTATAGCATCATTTTTATTCCATGGGAAAATCCCAGAATTATATAAATTTACAGGAATGTTCATAGGGACATACACAGGTGGAAGCGCTAACCTAACAGCAGTAGGAATAGCATTAGGAGCTACTGCAAGTCAATTTGCAACAGCAAACGGAGCAGATTATATCACGGGAATGCCTGTATTAATATCATTTTTTATACTTCCAGGAATTATTTTGAGATCTGATTTAGGAAGAAAAATATTTCCATATTCATTGACAAAAGAAGAATTACACTCGGAAGAAGATGGAGAATTGTTTGGAGATAAACAGTGGTCAGTGACAGATTTAGCAATGTTATTTGGAATAGCACTACTTTTAACAGTATTGTCTAATTACATATCTACATTTTTTCCAAAACAATTGACAGCTGCAATAAAAATAATTACAATAACTACTCTTTCTATTATTTTAGGGCAATTTAAAGGGGTCCAAAAAATAAAAGGAAATACTGAAGTAGGAATCTATGTCAGTGCATTTTTTCTAGTAGTTATAGGATTTTTAGTTGATATTCCACAATTTATATCATCTGTACCATTTATAGCAGTCTATTGCGCTACTATCATTCTTGGTGCTACTACTATTTATATAATATTATGTAGAATATTTAAAATAAAATATCAGTATGCAATCATAGCCTTTGTAGCTATGATAGCCGATGGAAGTTCTGCAGCTATCATATCTGCTTCTAATAAGTGGAAATCCTTAGTTCAAGTTGCTATATTATTAGGGACTATTGGAGGAGTAGCAGGGAACTACTTGGGGATAGGACTAGCTCTACTAGTTCAAAAACTTACTACAGGAGGATAAGTCATGAGTAAGGTCGAGGATATAAAAAAAGTTATTGGAAAAGTGACAAAAGAAAAAGAATACTTAAATATTATGATATCTACAAATATTGTAGGAAAAGATTTTAAATATTCTAATAATATGGAGAATTTAGATAAATTATACGAAATTGGAAGTTCTTCTAAGATGTTTACAGCTTTATCAATATTTTTATTAGACGAAAGAAAAGACTTGAGCATAGAAGACCCTATCTCAAAATATTTACATAAAGAAATTTGTGAAAAACTTTTTATAAATAATTTTGATTATTCAAATGTAAAAATAAAAACTCTCCTAAATCACACTAGTGGAATAGGAGAACATCTCAATTCTGGTGATGATATGGCTCTTTTCAAGAAGTTTAATAATTCTAAGAAAAATCACCCTTTAAAAGAATTAATAAATTTATCAAAAGAGAATAAAATTTTGACTTATATGCCTGTAAACAAACAATTTCAATATTCTAATATCGGATATATGTTATTAGGAAAAATTATAGAAAATGTAACAAAAGAAAATTATAAACAATTTATAATTAAAAATATTTTAGAAGTTTTAGGAATGGAGAACACTACTTTCATAGGAAATAATAATAGTTCTAGGGAGTTGATACAAGGGCACTTTCGAGGAGAAAAGGCAAATATGCCTTCAAATATTGCATTATCAGCTGGGGAGATGATATCAAACTTAGAGGATATGTTGATTTTCCTAAAAGGAGTCTTTGATTGCAAAATAGTCTCTAAAGAGACACTAGATATTATTTTAAAAAGTATAGAAAACAGCATAGATGCGTCAATGCACTATGGTTTTGGATTTTATAATGAAAAAAATCTTATTGGTCATGGAGGGCAAACTTTAGGTTTTTATACAAAAGCTTTTTATTTGAAAAAAGATAAAAAATATTTTATACTTTCGTTCAATGAAGCTGAATCAGGTGAAATTTCTAAAGAGATTATAGATATTATATTTAAATAACTATAAATAATTTTAAATTATAGGTTGTATCTAAATAAAAGAGGTGATTTCTGATAATACAGAAATCACCTCTTTTATTTAAATTGTTTTTACATCATCATATTTATTTGTCTTCTCAAATACTCTTACTACATATGAACACCTAGGAAAAATTTTAAATCCTTTTTCTCTAGCATAACTTACACATTGGTCTAATAATTTTTTGCCTAAAAATTTATTTCTATATTCGGGATCTACAAAGGTACTGTTAATAGAGATAATGTCACCTTTTAACTTATAACTTAAAAATCCCGCTTCATTATTCCCATCCATAGCTAAAAACTTATTTTTTTCCACCGAATGAAGAATTATAATTTCTTCCATGATAAAAGCCTCCTAAAAATCAATTTTTTTATTTGAATATTTTTTAAAAATGAGGAGTCTATCTAAAATTAGATAAACTCCATAATTTTTTTATTCTTCTATAACTTCTTCTTCACTTTCATCTATATATTTGTATTCTTTGTAAGAAACTCTATGAAAGATTGCAAATAAGATAGGAACTATGCCTAGTGTTATACCTA
>NZ_JBATVM010000109.1:0-7182 GCF_049671765.1 Psychrilyobacter sp. | reverse complement strand
GAAAGACAAAAAATAAAATAACAGACAAAAATAGATTTGATATAATCGACTATTTAATAAATAAATTAGGAATAATCAATTTTAAAAATAAATTTATTGAAAATATTGAAAAAGCTAATGGAAATAGGCAAAATGATAGAAATAAATTGCCTGTATTGTCGATAAAAAAAATTAAACTAAGTGATGGACGTTTAGATTATTTTCATAAAGATATTAAATATAATGTTAGAAATGTTGAAATAGATATAAAAAAATTCACTACAGCAAATAAAAATAATTTTAGTGGGGATTTAAAAGCAGATCTAACAGGGGATGGGAAACTTAAATTTACTTTTTTCTCTTCTTTAGAAAAAAACTGGAACTTTTCTCCTACTAGTTTAAATATGGATGGGGATATAGAAGTAGTAAAGTTGAATTTGTTAGATTTCAAAAAAATTATTTTAAAAAATTTACCGAATGAAATTGACAATGGAAAACTTAATTATAGCTCTAAATTTAATTTAAATAAGGGAAAAATAGTAGGAAGTAACCTTATCTTAATAGAGAAAATAAAGATAGGGAAAGCAACGGAAAAAAACTCTTTAGTCCCACTAAAATTAGGTGTTAATATATTAAAAGATAGAAATGATAACTTGAAGTTAGAAATTCCTATATCTGGTAACTTTAATAATCCGAAATTTAATATATATCAAGTTATCTTAGAAGCTTTGAAAAATATTTTAATAAAAGCTGTAGCTTCTCCAGCAGATTTTGTATGGAGTTCTTTCGATATAGGAGATGAAAAAGATCTATTTGTTGAATATGAATATTTAAATTCAAATTTTGAAAACAAAGATAATGAAACTTTGGAGAAAGTGGCTGAGATATTAGAAAACAAAGAGCCAATAAATATAATATTTACTTTATTCACTGATAAAGAAATCGAAAAAAACTTATTGAATACAAAATTAAAGAAAGAAATGCTTTTAAAAAAGAATATAAAAAATGAAATTTTAGAAGAAAAAATAAATAAATTAATAGAGGAAAGAAAGGAAAAAATTGAAACTTATTTTAGAAATAAAAAACTAGAATCGAGAATAAAAGTTCAAATATCAGATGTTTCACGAGACAAACCTATCACAAGTATTGAGTTTGTAATAAAGAACTTAAAAGAAAATTAAATAAAAAGACTCGTGGTAAAAAAATATAAGTTAAATATCGCATGAATTTTGTATAAGAAAATTTTCTTTAAAGATTGCGGTATAAATAGTATAGGGCTAAAATATTTGGAGGGGAAGAGAATGAAAGTATCCAAAGATTTATTTAAAAAATTAGAAGAACTATATTCTCAATATGAAAAAGAAATTCCAAATGCAAAAGAAAGGAAATGTTTAAAAAGAAATATGAAAAAAAGTTATTTATTGCGAAATAATAATTTTATGAAATGGCTTAAACATGATTTTGAGTCAAGGGAAAAAAATAAAGAAAATTAATATTAAACTGGAGGAAAATAATGAGTATTCAGAGTGTAAAAGAATACTTTAAAGACAACAACCTGCCTTTGAAGATTATAGAAACCGATGAAGATACTTCTACTGTGGAAAAAGCGGCAATAGCTCTAGGTGTAGAACCAGATATGATTGCTAAGACTTTGGCATTTAAATTGAAAGAAAAAGAAATTTTAATTTTAACTAAAGGTCGTGCTAAAACCGACAATAGAAAGTTTAAAGATTATTTTAAACAAAAACCTAAATTTGTTAAATTTGAAAATGTAGAGGAAGTTACAGGGCATCCTATAGGAGGTGTCTGTCCCTTTGGTCTACCTAAACCTTTAGATATATATTTGGATATATCTCTAAAGGAATTCACCACAGTATATCCAGCAGGAGGGTCTCCTAATTCTGCCGTAAAGATAGATGTTGACTATTTGGCTGAGGTGACTAAGGGAATTTGGATTGATATTACTAAGAGTGAATTAGTTTAATTTTTAAAAATAAAATATATTATTAAAATAAGGGTTTTTATAAGCCCTTATTTTTTTGTTTTAAATTTTTTTATCATTATATTTATTTATATTAGTTAATTATTTTATAGAGAATAAAAAAGTGTGATTTCTATGTTTTTAGAGGACTTTAAAAAAAAGTTGGTATTATATATCATACTATTTCTTACCTAAATTTATTTTTTTACTTAAGTATTATTAGTGTAAGAAAAATAATTTACTCTGGAGGTTAAAAATATGTTTCAAAAACAAACTGTTATGAGAAAAGTCTTGTTTTCTCTCACTCCTCTTATATTTTTCTCGGTATTTTTATATGGTTTTAGAAGTATAGGAATTTTTGCTGTAACTTTTATTTTAGGTATATTTACAGAATGGTTGTTTGTGAGGAAAGCAAAGAAAAAAGTAAGTGAAGCTGTACTTGTTAGTTGTTCCCTATATGCTCTTTCTATGCCGCCATTAGTACCATTATGGATAGTGGGAATTGGGATTGTATTTGGAATTTCTTTTGGGAAGATGGTATATGGTGGTTTTGGAAGGAATATTTTTAATCCCGCTATTGTAGGTAGATTATTTATTTATATTTCTTTTCCAAATACAGTCAATCAATGGTTGAATCCAAGATCTCTTGATGGTTTTGCAGGAGCAACTCCTCTTGTGATGTTAAAGAATGGCGAACTACCTTCCCTTTTAAATTTATTTACTGGTCTTAAGAGTGGGTCTATTGGGGAAGGGTCTATAGTGCTTATTTTAATTGCTTTTATTTATTTACTCTATACCAAAACGGCAAGTTATAAATCATCTATTTCTACTATAATTGGATTTTTAATTATGCAATCTGTCCTATATTTTATGGACTTAGGAGGAGCTAATCCTATATATAGTTTATTTTCAGGAAGTATTTTATTTATTGCTGTGTTTATGGTTACCGATCCTGTATCTTCTCCTAAAAAAAATAATTCATTAATTTTATACGGTCTTCTTATTGGAGTTTGTACCTCACTTATTAGAACTTATTCTCTCTTTAGTGAAGGGACTAGTTATGCTATTTTATTAGGAAATATGTTTGCTCCGTTATTTGATGAAACTGTTGGGAAACTAAAGTTAAAATTAAAAGGGGGAAAATAGATGGAAAAAAATTCAATGACCTATACTGCTATTTTTTCATTTGTTATTACTTTTATACTAGTATTTCTTTTGACTTTGACTCATGTTGGTACTAAAAATAGAGTTTCTGAATATAACAAAAATTATGAGATTACTTCTATTTTAAAAGCCGTTGGTGTAAAACCTAGAGACCATGAAGTTCAAGAACAATTTAGAACGATCTTTAATTTAGACCTTCCAACTAATGAAACTATGTTGGCAAAAATAGATGGAAAAGATATATTAGTCAGTAAATTTTCTGGGAAAGCTCTTTGGGGTACAGTAAATGGAATTATTGCCATAGAAAAAAATTTAAAAACTATAAAAGGTATAGACATCATTTCTCACAATGAAACTCCTGGTCTGGGTGGACGTATTGAAGATGAATGGTTTTTAAATCAATTTAAAAATGAAACTATTAACAAAAATATGATTAGGATAGTACAAGGTAGTGGAGAGGGAAATTATAGTTCTAAAGATGGAATCATAGATGGAATCGCCGGTGCTACTAGAACTAGCCACTCAATGGAAGTTATGATAAATAAAAAGATAAAAAGTCTGAAGGAGGAGGTAGGAAATGAATAGTTATAAGGGAGTACTAAAAGAAAATCTATGGGATAATAACCCTGTTTTTGTTCAAATCCTTGGGATTTGCTCTACATTAGCAGTTACTAATAATTTAACAAATACATTTATAATGACTCTTTCTGTAGTGTTTGTTGCTGGATTGACTAATTTTACTGTAGCTAGTATAAAGCATCTCATTCCTGGTAAAGTTCGTATGATCATACAAACTCTTATAATTTCTTTTTTTGTTATTATAGTAGATCTATTACTCCGAGCTTTTTTGCCGACAGTTAGTAAATCTTTGGGACCATATGTAGGGTTAATTATTACTAATTGTATTATCATGGGAAGAGCAGAAGCTTTTGCTCAATCCAATAAGCCACTTATTTCTCTTTGGGATGGGATTACAACGGGAATAGGATATATGTGGATTCTAATGGCTATCGCTTTTATTAGGGAATTACTTGGTTTCGGGTCACTATTTGGAATGCAAGTCATGCCAGAAGGTTTTCAAACTTGGACAATAATGATTATGGCTCCAAGTGCGTTTTTTATCTTAGGTGGAGCTATTTGGATAATTAATAACATCAAACTTTCAAAAGAAAGTTCAAAATAGGAGGTTTTATATGGCACCAGATATTAATCCATTAGTTTTGTTATTTGCTTCAATATTTACGAGTAATATTTTATTAGCTAATTTTTTAGGAATGTGTAGCTTTATATCTATATCTAAAGATATGGATTCTGCTAACGGTCTAGGGATGTCTGTTACGGCAGTTTTAACTATTACAACTGCTATAAACTGGGTTGTATATAAATTTATATTAATACCTTTTGATCTTTTATATCTTAGATTTATTGTTTTTATTATAATTATCGCGGCCACTGTACAAGTTTTAGAGATGGTTATCGATCGTTTTTCTCCAGCTCTCTATATGGCTTTAGGTATTTTTTTACCATTAATAACTGTTAACTGTGCTATTTTAGGAGTTGCATTATTTATGGAGATTAGAGGTTATTCATTTATACAAAGTATTATTTTTGCTCTTGGTTCTGGTCTAGGTTGGTGGCTTGCTATTGTTTCTTTGGCAGCTATACAAAAAAAAGTTTTAAAAGCTCCTGTTCCAGAAGGTTTAAAGGGAGCAGGGATAACACTTATAACAATTGGGTTTATGGCTATGGCGTTTATAGGATTTTCTGGTATGCTAATAGTTCAATAAAAAGGAGGAGTGTTCATGGAATTTTTAATTGCACCAATTATCGTTGCACTTCTTGCTAGTGTTTTGGCTCTTGTTATTTCTATTTTAGATAAACATGTAAATAATTATGGAGATGTAGAAATTAATATAAATCGTGATAAAAAAGTACTAAATGTAAAAGGAGGAGATAAACTCCTAACAACTTTATCTTCAAAAGGAGTTTTTCTTCCCTCTGCTTGTGGAGGAAAGGGAGGGTGTGGAGCTTGTAAATGTAAAATTTCTACAGATGTAGGACCTATCCTTCCCACTGAAAAACCATATTTATCCGCAGAAGAGATAGATCAAAATGTAAGGTTAGCATGCCAAATAAAAGTAAAAAAAAATCTAGATATATTTATTCCAGAAGAATTATTTGATGCTAAAGAGTTTTCTGGTGTGGTAGAAGAGATCAATGATCTAACTTATGACATAAAAGAAGTTATCGTATCTATTGGAGATGAATCTATAGATTTTGTTTCTGGAAGATATATTCAATTAGTAGTCCCTCCGTATGGTATAATAAAAGAAAGCACTCAAAGAGCTTATTCTATCTCTTCTAAACCCTCAGAAAAAAATAAGATCGCCATGTTAATTCGGTTAATTCCAGATGGGATAGCTACTACATGGGTTCATAATTATATGAAAGTAGGAGAGAAATTAAAATTAATAGGACCTTTTGGTAAATTTGAAAAATCAGATTCTAATTCTACAATGGTTTGTATTGCCGGAGGATCTGGTATGGCACCATTTAAATCAATGTTCCATGATATGTTAGAAAAAGGAGAAATTGATAGGGAAGTATGGTATTTCTTTGGGGCTAGAACTACGAAAGATCTATTTTTACTTAAAGAATTTCAAGAGATGGAAAAAGAATGGCCTAACTTTCATTTTATTCCTGCATTATCAAGTCCTTTACCTGATGAGGAATGGGATGGAGAAAAAGGTTTAATTACTGATATTTTAGATAAATATTTAAAAACTGAAATTGATCCTTCTAAACATAGGGAAGGGTTTCTTTGTGGAAGTCCAGGGATGATAGGGGCTTGCAATAATATCCTTAATCACAACGGTATACAAGACATATTTTACGATAATTTTGCATAAAGAAAACTATTATATATATATTGAAACCAATTTATTTTATTTGTAAGATTAGGAGGAGAAAAGATGAACGAGATAAAAAGTTCTAATTACTATGTTGATAAAAACCCCCAAGATAACGGTGATCATGAGGTACATAGGGAGGACTGTAAAAAATTACCTAATCCAGCAAGTAGAGAATATCTTGGAAATTTTGATTGTTGTGAAGATGCAGTGGAAAAAGCTAAAGAAATATTCTCTCAGTCTATTGAATGTTTTTATTGCTCAAAGGAATGATATATTATTTGAATTCATAAAAAAGTTTTTAAATATTTATAATAAATAAACAGACACTAAAATAGTGTCTGTTTATTTTAAATTTTTCTACTATCATATGCCCAATGGAGAAGTGCTTGTCTCTGTTTTATTCTACACCCAAGATCCATAGGAATACAATTTTTTACAACTGCTCCTACATGTCTTTTCATAGCTTTCCATCTTTTGATTTGTCTTCGGTCTTCTTCTGGCATCCTTCTACCATAATAATATCTGCAATACCACTGAAACCATCCTCTAGGGTCTATAGGATTTATCCATCCTTTATCTTCCCATTTTTTTAAAGGCATAGAAGCGTCTACTTTAAAAAAATTAAGTTGAGGATTTTTTTTGTTAGGAGAAAGTTTAGCATCTTTATACCAAGATGAAGGAAATTCATCTTTGCAATCAGTCATGTATTTCCCACCAAAAACTCCTAATTGCAACATCTCCTTGGGAGTAAGTTCTGGCTTGAATTCAGGATCAAAGTTTTTTCCTATAGGTTCAGTTAGATAATAATATCCATTTTGCATCTTGTCATTAATTTGAACTTTTTTTTTCATAGACCTTCCTCCTAGCTGTTTTTAAAATCCTATATAAATTAAATTCAAATAATTTTATAAATTTCCTTTTTTTCGATATATTCTTTTATCATATTTAATTTTTTTGACACAGATTTTCTGAAGCTTTAAATTCAAACCCTCATAGGGAGAAATATACTTTATTCATTTTTTGCTCTATAAAAAAAGGCGTTTATTTGCCTGTGAAGGGGTGTTGAAAGGCGTGCCCTTGTGATTTTACTTTGGATTCCTTAGGATTAAAATAATGAACCCTCTCTAGATCAATAAAATCAAGGGT
>NZ_JBATVM010000108.1:0-10741 GCF_049671765.1 Psychrilyobacter sp. | reverse complement strand
CCCCATTTTCTTTAATTTTTCACAATAAACCCCACTATTTTTAGAAGAGTTGTTAGTTAAAAAAACAAAGTTGTTTCCTATTTTTTCCATATGTTTTAAGAGCTCAACGGCTCCATCTATAAAATGATCTCCTAAATAGATGGTTCCGTCCATATCAAATATAAAACATTTTTTATTTCTTAATTGTCTCATAATTACCTACCCCAGTAAATTTGGTATAAACATAGCTACAGGTGCTGAATAAGTAAGAAGCATCAATACTATCATCAGAGCCACTATGAATGGTATTATCTCTTTTACGAAATCATCTAATTTGACGCCGACTATGGTACAGGTCGTAAACATCATAGATCCAAATGGAGGAGTTATTCCACCAATCATAATATTAACTATTAGGATTACCCCAAAGTGAATAGGGTCTATTCCCATACTAGTTACTGCTGGTACTAATAATGGTGCTAATATAATAAGTGCTGCTCCACCCTCTATAAACATCCCGATAAATAATAACAATAAGTTAATTATTATTAGTAATACAAACTTACTGTCTGTAAAGTCCATCAAGAATGTTGTAATACTTTGAGGTATTCTTTCTAAAGTCAGATAATAACCAAATACTTTAGCTCCTATGATAAGAAACATAACCGATCCGGTACCATATACTGTATCCCTTAAAATAATTGGAATATGTCTTAACTTTAATTTTTTATATACAAAAGTTCCTATTACTACACAAAATAATACTGACATTCACCCTGCTTCTGTAGTAGTAAATAGTCCAAAACGCATTCCTAATATAATTCCAAAAGGAATAAGTAATGCCCAAATAGAATCTTTAAATTGAATAGCTATTTCTTTCGGTCCAGCCATCTTATCTCTTGAAGGAAGATATCCCCTTTTTTTAGATATTATATGAACCGTTATCATAAGTGCTACTGTCATTAATATCCCAGGAGTATATCCTGCTAAAAACATTTTTGATACCGATACATTGGCTATCAATGCATAGATAATCAGGTTTGTTCCTGGTGGTATTACTGGACTAACAGAAGATGAAGCTGCCGTTACTGCTGCTGAAAACGGAGCACTAAACCCTCTTTTTCTCATTTCTGGTACTAATATTTTAGATTGCATAGCTGCATCTGCATTTGCAGATCCTGATATACCACCCATCATCATACTTAAAACTACATTTACCTGAGCTAATCCGCCGGCCATATGACCTGCTAATACCTCTGCCATTGCCATCAAACTATTACTGATTCCAGAATAATTCATTACCGATCCTACCATTATAAAAAACGGTACCGCTAAATATGGAAATGACTCGATAGAAGTCACGAATCTTTGCATGATCATGTTCATTGACATAATATTATCTACAAAAATAAAGTAATACATCGATGCGCCCATTAATGCAAAGGCTATTGGTATATTTAAGAAAAACAATATAAATAAAATTATTATCGGATAAAAACCTTCCATTTTCTCACTTCCTTTTCTACTAAATTAATTTTTTTCTATTTTTGGGGACCTTTTATTAATGACAATATATCTTCAATCAAAAATTTTAATGAATATAAACTCATCATTCCGAAGGAAAATACTATAGATGCATTAATATATACATAAGATATTTCTAACGCTGCTGTAATTTTCCCTGAACCTACTGCGTAGTTATAGCTTAGATAAAAAAGAGTTGTTGTTAAAACAAATAAAAAACTATATATTATTAATTCTAAAAATCTTCTTCCTTTATATGGGAGTGCTTGCGTTAAAACTTCTACTCCTATCAATGCCTTGTCTTTATATGCTGCTGTAGCTCCTAGAAAAACTGTCCATATAAAACATCCTACTGATACTTCCTCTATCCAGGCAAATTGAATCCCAAAACCATACCTTAAAATAACATTTATTATTACAGATAACACTGTGACACTTATTGTTATACTTCCCAGAATTACTTCTATATTTCTAAAGAAATTTTTCATATTCCACCCCATATTCAATTATCTTTAATCTATAAACGATAATCGTGAATAGTTAGTGATAAATTCCTACCACAACTAGTCACGATCATCGAATTATACTTTAATTTTTTAATTTTTTTCTGATTACTTAGATCTGATTACTTTTAATTCTTTTTCAATTTCACCATAGATTCCAGGAGTCCACTTAGGGAACTTAGAAAATACTTTAGCAGTTTCTACATTAAATGAAGGTAGATCTACCTCATTAAATTTAACTCCTAATTCTTCTAATTTAACTTTGTATTCTTTTTGTAATTCAACAGTAACATCATTATTATATTTAGCTCCTGCATCAAATTCTTCTTGGATGATTGTTCTTTGATCCTCTGTTAATCCTTCCCATACTGTTTTAGAAATACATACTGCTGATACTCCTAATAAATGGTTAGTTAAAGAAACATTTTTTCTTACTTCATATATTTTAGTTCCATAGATAGTCATAAGAGATCCTTCTAATCCATCTACTACACCTTGTTGAATTCCACTATATACTTCTGTAAATGGTAATGGAGTAGGGTTCGCTCCCATTGCTTCTAATGTATACATGTATAATTGACTGTTTGGTACTCTTATTTTTAATCCTTCAAGATCTGCAGGAGTTTTAACTACTTTATCTGTTAACATACTTCTGAATCCAAATAAATAATCTAAAGATAATACTTTGATTCCTTTTTCTTCTGCTTCAGATTTTAAATTTTTTACTAAACCTGATTGAGTCATTGCTAAATATTCATCAAAGTTCTTATATAACATAGGTCCATTGATAGCGTTAAAATCAGGTACATAGTCTCCTATAAAGTTAAGCCCATCTACTGATATCCAGTTTGCATTGTTAGCTACTTGTTCCATACTGTCTTTCCCGATTGGTAATTGTCCGCCGGCATATACTTGAATCTCAATATTTCCATTTGATCTTTCTTTTATCTTGTCAGATACTCTCACTAATGATTTAGCTGTCTGTTCGTCTTGTACAAATTTAGTACTTAATTTAATAACTACCTTCTTTTCTCCACCATCTGTTGCTGCTTCTTCTTTTTTTCCACAACTAACAAATAACATCGTTGCTGCTATTAACAAAGTTAACATCTTAAAAATTTTTCTCATTTTTCCCCCCTGTTATCTAATTTTTTATTTTAACAAATTTCTTATTAATATTTTTTATTTGTTTAAAAAGTTTACTGCACGATCAGGAAAATCAGTAAATACTCCATCTACTCCAACCTTATTATAAAATATATCCAACATATCTTCAAAATCTGATGCATATGCAGGTATTCTTCCCTCATCTAATCTAAATGTATAAGGGTGTACTTCCATTCCATATTTATGAGCATCACTTACCATAGTTGTAATAACAAGGTTATCCTTTGTAGATTCATCTGTTACTAGCATTGGTTTCCAAGGTCCTATTCCATCAGCATATTGAGATATTCTTTCCATTCCTCCATCTTCAAACATCCAGTCATAGTTGTAAGGAATAGCTTCTCCATTTTCGTATACCATAGTTTCATTCCAGCTAGTCTCTGCTATTAATTGTACTAATTTTACATCCATACCAAATTCTGGTAATAACTCTTTTTTTAAACGAACAACTTCATTTGGATCAAAACATTGTAAATAAACTAAGTCACTTTTTTTAGTATATCCATATTTTTTAAGTACTTTTAATACTGCTATACTTATATCTTTTCCTTCCTTTCTATGGAACCAAGGTGCTTTAATCTCTGGATAGATACCGATATTTTTCCCTGTACTTTTATTTAATCCTTGGATTAATTCAATTTCTTCCGCTAAAGTATGGACTTTAAAATCTGATTTCCATATTGGGAATCTCTCAGGGAACCCTGCTACTGTTTTACCATCTTTAACATTAAATCCTTCAGTCATTTTAAGACCTTTTATCTCGTTTAAAGTAAAATCAATGGCATAATATCTACCATCTTCTCTCTTTCTATTTGGATAGGCCTCAGCTACATTGGTTACTCTATCTAAATAATGATCATGTAATACCACCAATTTATCATCCTTTGTCATAACTACATCTTGTTCAATATAGTTTGCTCCCATTGCATATGCCATAGATTTTGCTGCCATACTATGCTCTGGTAAATAACCACTTGCTCCTCTATGAGCTACCACAATTTTTTTTGTATTCTCTATTTTTTTTTCTCCTACAACACTTGTCGTACTACATCCTACAAATGCCAACATTAACAATATACCAATTATTTTTTTCATTTTTCCTCCTTTTATTTACGATAAATAATTTCCTCTACACAAAATAAATATAACTACGACTATTTTCTGTGGTTTTCTCTAAATAATTCTCTCGTGCAATATTTTAACATCTTTGTGTAAACTAACCGTATTTTTTAAGTAAATATTCTGTAAAGACAACAAAAAAAGTTATTATAAAAAAATTGTATACAATATACAATTTATAATAACCCCACTCTATTTACTCTAGGTGTATTTAATTTTATCTTATATTAAGAATATGATATAACCGCTAAAAAGTCAAGTTAAATGTTCAATTTTTAATATAAAATGGTTATTTTTACCACATTTAAAGTCATTTCAGTACCAAATGCAGCTTTTTATATACAAAATCCTATTTTTTAGAGAAATAAAAAGAGCTTTTGGTTTTTAAAATCTATTTAATTATTCTCTTGTGATTTTTCATTTATACTAATAGAATCACTTGAATTTGTATTATCCAAAAGTATGTCTTTAGATATTTCCTTTGTTGTCCCATCGGGATTCTTAATTGTTAAATTAACAGATTCTTGAACACTCTTTATTAAACTTACATTTTGCACTACATAGGTTCCATTTCCAAGCGAACCTTCATTTCCTGCTTCTGACCCTAAAACAAAATAGGCAACAGGCTCTGTTATCTCAAAAGAGTATGTATCTGAAAATAATCCTGATTTTCTATATCCACCCTGTGTACTTATTTCCTCATCATTTTCGTCATAAGCAGTAATATTTATTTTAGTAGCATTTGAACTATTCTCATCAAACCATGACCCTAATCCATCTAAGGTAAAAATAACCTTATTAACATCTGCTCCATTAACATCTGCTCCATTAACATCTACTTTTAATGTGTTATTTAGGTTTAGTCCTGAACTAAGTTTATCACTCCCTATTCCATTTCCTTGAGTTCCATCTCCATTAAATTCTTTTAAATTTCCATTCAAAACTGAAGTGGTGATAGTTGTTCCATCATCCAATATCTTAATTGCTTTATTTCCATCAACTATTCCCCAATCATCTAATTTAGCTTCAACGCCAGTTGCTGTTCCAATATTTATTTGATTGGCATCTCCTAAAATATTCCCTTCAGATGGAACATACTGTATTTCGGTATCTGATGAATATACCTCTCCATCTACCATGTCTTCCCAATAACCATCTTCATTTTTAAATTGTAATTTTCCATAACGCAAATTTTTTTCACCATTATAAGTTATTTTAGATATGGCAGGTGTTTCTCCTCCCCATATTTCATATTCTTCATCTTTTGTATATGCTCCATCTGGTAAATTAGCATAGATTTCTCCTAAGTCCCTATTATATAACCAACCACCGTCATCACTCCTAGAATAGACTACTTTTAAAGTAGCTTCATGATTTTTCCCCTCTCTATCTGAAAATGGAGGAGTAGGATCAATGCTATAGGCTTTTAATAAGTCTGTATTTATTTCACCATATAAATTTGGGAATCCTTCTAATAAAATTTCATCTAGAGATAGTCTAGACCTTATAACTCCTAAATTGTGTTGTACTTTAGCTACAGTAGCTTTTCTCATTTCTTTTAATAATTTGGATGTAACAACTACAGATAGAACACCAATTATAGTAATTACAATTAATACTTCAATCATTGTAAATCCATTTTTCAATTTTTTTTTCATAAAATCACCTCATTATCATTTTTTATTTATAAATATGGAAAGTATTTCTTCATCTTATTTCAAAATATTAATTTAATTTTCCTCAACTAAAGACATAGTAGAGATAAAACATTTAATTTTGAACTTATTATTAATATACATACTTTTATCATATTTCTTCTTTTTATACTTAACTTTAAAATAATTCGTGAAAATTATGATTTTTTAGCATAAAAAAAATCACCTAAAAGATGATTTTAATTTTTTTATTTCTTTTTAAATATAAATACTGCTGCTGCTGCTACTAATATAGCTCCCAATATTCCAAAAAGAGTTTTATTATTACTACTCTCTTCTTTTGGAGTTTCTACTTCTATAACTTTAGTTTCAGTCTCTGTCTTTGCTATTTGCTTATCTATATCTGTATTTACAGTATCATCTACTGATGTCTCCATTACTACTTCTACTGGTTCTACCTTTTTCTCTACAGGTTTAGGAGTAGATTTAGTTTTCTTTACTGTTTTTTTTGCTGGTTCCGATACAGATTTATAATCCTCATCTTTTAAAACTGGTTTTTCTATTTCTACTGTAACTACTTCGGTAGTTATTACGTCTTCTTGTACAGTAACCTCTTCTTGAGGTGCTACAACTTCAATAGTTGTTTCCTTTTTTACAGTTTCATCTTTGCTAGTACAGCTTATCAATACCCCTGTTACAGCTAAAATTAACATTATCTTCTTCATGATTAACCTCCTGTTATTAGAATTACTCTAGATCACTATAATACTTTTCTAATAGAATCTTTTGTAAAAGTAAGTCTAACTCCTTTATCTACTCTGATCACAATATATTGATCGCTTACAGATACAACTTCTCCCTTTACTCCCCCTGCAGTTATAACATCTTTTCCAGGTTGTAAGGCATCCACCATATCAGCATGCTTCTTTTGTTTCTTTTTATTTGGTCTGATTAAAAATAAATAAAAAATTGCTCCCCATATAACAAGAGTTATTGCCATTCCTGTGTAACCTGATGTTTTTCCTGATTGATCTGCTCCAAAAGCTAAAAAATTACTAAACATATCGTACTCCTTTTTATTAAGTTTTATTATCTAAAGTATAGCACTATCTTTGACATTTTTAAAATCTTTTTTTCAATTAACCCAAGAATAATAATTCATTGAACCTCTACATAATAAAACTCAAAATCCTCAGTGTTATTTTTCTCACAACTCTACTTAAATATATAAAAAAAAGAGAAGATTTCCTTCTCCTTTTTTAAGTTTTTTTATTCTTATTTGAATAGATCTTTTAATTTATCAAAAAATCCTTCTTTCATACCTGAATTTTTATTCTTCAAGCTATTTTCAAAGGCTTCTAATAATTTTTTTTGATCTGAATTTAGTTTTGTAGGAGTTTCTACTACAACCTTAACCAATTCATCTCCTACTCTTCCACCTCTAGTACTAGGAATTCCTTTACCACGAAGTCTGAATACTTTACCAGTCTGAGTTCCTTCAGGAATTTTTATTTTTATTGCCTCATCTAGGGTAGGGATTTGTATCTCTCCTCCTAAAACAGCCTTAGTATACGAGATAGGTACTTCACAAACAATATCCGATCCATGTCTTTCAAATATAGCATGCTCTTTTACCCTTACAAATAGATATAGGTCTCCATTTGGTCCACCATTTTCACTAGCTTCTCCCATTCCACCTAATCTAAGTCTTTGCCCATCATCTATTCCAGCTGGAATCTTAACGTTTTTCTCTACTTTTTCCTTCTCTACACCTGTTCCATGACAAGTAGGGCATTTTTCTGTAGGAACTTTTCCTTTACCATTACAGCTATCACATTCGACTACGTTTTCAAAGTTTCCAAACATAGTTCTTTGGATCTCTTTTACTCTCCCGTTACCATTACATTTTGGGCAAGTCTTTGTACTTGTTCCTGGTTTAGCGCCGGTTCCATGACAAGTATGACATTCACCTTTTCTGAAATATTTAACCTCTTTTTCTGTTCCTTTTGCAGCTTCTTCAAGGGTTATCTCTACAGTATACCTAAGATCTGCTCCAGGTTCTACACGGGGACCATGCGATCCGCCACCTCCAAAGAATGAACCAAAGATATCTTCAAAACCTCCAGAACCTCCGAATCCTCCGAATCCTCCAAAGCCTCCAGCTCCAGAGCCTCCTTGAGAGAATGCCTCATGACCAAACCTATCATATTTAGATTTTTTTTCTCCATCTGAAAGAACTTGATATGCGTCATTTATCTCTTTAAATTTATGCTCTGCACTATCCTTTTCCTTTGCAGTTGCATTACTATATTTATCTGGATGATATTTCATAGCTTTTTTTCTATAAGCTTTTTTTATCTCACTTTCACTGGCTCCTTTAGATATTCCCAGCGTTTCATAAAAATCTTTTTTAGACATTTTTTTCTCCTTTTTTTTCTTCTTTTTTTCTTTAATTTACAATTGTTTCATAATTTAATTTCTATTTTTTCAAATATAAATCTTAAATTATCATTTTTTTAACTTTGAATCTCAATTTTTAAAATAGCTTTATATTTTTCTTGTCCTTCTAATTTAATAATCCCATCTTTTTCTTCTAATCTACCACTGGCATCTACAAAATCAGCTATTCCATTCCAAGGTTCTAAACATACAAATTCTGCCCCTACTTTATTCCAAAATGCAATATACTCAAATTCACTATAATCCATAGTCACAACTCTAGTATTTTTTTTACACTTTAAAGATATTTTTTTAGAGTTTAAATTTTTAAATATAAGAGCATCATCTTTAAATGTATCCTCTTCCAACTCTATTTTTTTACTATTTTCTAAAAATTTTATTGTATTTCTAGATATATTTTTCCCCTCTAAAGGAAATCTTGAGGCTGTTTCATTTTTTTCAAATTCTAAATAATAATCTGAAAATTCAATATTCTCACTTGTAGGAGTACTAAAAGCAGGATGTGCCCCTATTGAAAAATACATCTCCTCATGGGATATATTTTCTACTCTATATTCAATAGATAGACAACTATTTTCAATACTATATCCCATATAAAGTTTAAACCCAAATGGATAATCTTTTAGTGTTTCCTCATTTGACTCAAATAAAAAAACTATCTTATTTTTTTCATGAGAAATAACCTTAAATTCATTATCCCTTGCAATTCCATGCTGTCCCATCTCATAGGTTATTCCATGATAAATATATTTACCATCCTTTAACCCTCCTACAATAGGAAATAAAACTGGTGAAGTTCTTCCCCAAAATTTTGGATCGGCTTTCCACATAAATTCTTCGTTATTTTTTAAAAGTTTAAAACTTTTTAGCTCTGCACCATGACTTTCTATAATAGCTTCTACAATTCCATCAGTTATCCTATATTCCATAGTTATTCTCCTTCTTAAAAGTCCAACTTTTATAAGTTATATTCCTTTATTTAAATATATATCCGTTATATCATATCCCATTTTCTTGTATACTGCTATATTTTTTTCATTATATCCATATGAATGGATATTTATTTTTTTTACTTCTAATTCATTTGCCTTCTCTTCAATCAATTCAATGAACTTTAACTCATATTCTTTTTCTTGAAATTCTTCAAAGATACAAGTGTTGTTTACAAACATTTCATGGTTAAATCTATTCATCCAAACAAATCCTACCTTAACTTCATTTTCATAGGCATTTAACAAATAGTGATTAGGAGTAGCTATTCCGTCACTTAAAATCTTATCCAATGCTTCCTTAGATAACTCCAAAGCATCTCTATCTGACCAATGTCCAACCTTTACCTTGTCTTTAGCATAATCAGCAATCATCTTTCCTTTTACCATATTGAAATCTGTTTCTGACATTCTCTCTAATTTTAACATCTATTGTATCCCCCTATTTCAAGTTATTTTTACCCTCTCTCTCTCCCTAATAGGAAGAAAAATAAATTACTATTTAACCTTTTTCGCTAAGGCGACTTCATTTCTTTTCTTGAAACAAGAAACGAAGCAAAGAAATTCAAGACACTGAAAACATCTCACGGGTAACATCTCTTTTTTTACGAGCTTTTGAGCTACAGTCCTCGATTATCATCTGCGGAACTTATCCTGTAAATCGCTCTAGCATAATATTTCCTGTTAAAGCTTTATCGATTTTCTGTGTCATTTTTAAATCTTAGACCTTTATTTGTTTGCTTTTTCTATAAAATTATATAACTTCTCACAAATATCTTTGGCTTCTTTCGATAAATGCTCAATATTTTTTGTATGTCTACAGGCTATATTACAAAAATTAACTTTATCTGCAACCGTACCTGAATCTGCTTTATATTTCTTATGTTTCTCTACTCCACCTAAAAGATTATTTGTTATATATTCTCCTAGACCTATATTACTATACTCCTCTTGAGTAAATTCAGGAAAAGCTATACTCTCATCTGTATCTTTTTCTTTCTCTCTGATAAGTTTCATTATAATATCAGGTGTTAATAAGTTTTCTATTTCTTTAACTTCTAAAGCGTAAAATCCATCTTTTAAATTACTTTCCAACGTGACTAACCTCTTAGCTTTTGCAGTTAATTCTCCTGTACTTTCAATTGTTTTACCTTTATGTCCATCGGTATCTGCTATCAAAAAAATATTATTTGATATTTGATTAGAAGCCATCCCACCTTCTTCATCTAAAAAATCCCAATGTGTTATATTTCCACCTGAATACTCTATAAAAGAATAATGTTTATCCTCTTCATATATCTTTTGCCCTTTATCTTTTTGATAAATTTCAAAATATTTTTTCAAA
>NZ_JBATVM010000107.1:0-32478 GCF_049671765.1 Psychrilyobacter sp. | reverse complement strand
ATGTATTTGAAAATGAATATTTAAATTATTGGGATTATTTAAAAGATTTAGAGTTTGATAAAAGTGTAAAATCAAAGACTGCTATTGGAAAAAATATTGATAAAATAATCGTAAATTTATTAAAGAAATCAGTGAAAAAGAACATAGAAAATATAAAAGAAATAGTAAATGTTTTAGAGAAATTTAAATCTAATATAATAGAAGAAAAATATGAAGGAGTAGAAAAGAGAGATTTAAATCTAGAATTACAATCAGAAATAGCAAGGGTCTCGAAAAAAGAAATTTTTATTAAAACTATAGAAGGAAAGAAACGCATGGAATCAAAAATAAAGGATTATTTAGAAGGGGGGGAATCAAAAATAACTTTAGATTCATATGGGGAAAGATTTGATAGAAACATTAATGATAGTGAATATTTCTATCAAGTAGGATCAATAAAAAAAGAATTAAAATATTATCGTGAAGCAGAAAAAGATTATGATGAAGCCATAAAATTAGATTCAAATAATGCAGAATATTATAATAATAGAGGAATTACAAAACGTTGTTTAAAAAACTACAAAGAAGCAATACTAGATTACGATAAAGCATTAGAGCTTAATCCAAAGAATCCTATTTATTATAACAATAGAGGATATTCTAAAAATTCTTTAAAAGACCATGAAGGAGCGATATTAGATTACGATAAGGCATTAGAATTAGATCCAAAGGATCATGTTTATTATAACAATAGAGGGAGTTCGAAAAGATCTCTAGAAGACTATGAAGGAGCGATACTAGATTATAATAAAGCAATAGAACTAAACCCAAAAGATTCAGTTTACTATAATAATAGAGGGTTTGCAAAATATTGTCTAGGAAACTATAAAGAAGCAGTATTAGATTACGATGAAGCATTAGAATTGAATCCAAATTATGAAGTAGCTAAAGAAAATAGAGCAAACTGTATAAAAAAAATGAATGAAGCTGAATAACCATGGACAACATTCGCCACTCCATTGAAATAATATTCAAGAAAAAAAATCCTGAAACCATAATACAAAAATATTTTGGTTTAAAAGAAGCGAAAGATTTTGATAGAGATTTATTTTCCTCAACTTATTCCCATGAACGACCTCACCTTTACAACAAGGATGAGATCTCCAATGTTTCTGATCTTTTGGAATCAAAATGGAAAAAATTAGAGTATGTTAAAAAAGATAATGTCTTTAACGTACTGGTTAATTTTACAAATGAGATATTGACCGAGGAAAAGGGGAATCCTATCTGTAAATTTGAGAAACTCCTAAAATGGAGGGAGTTATCTTATGAGCTTGGAGAGGATATTTTAACGACTTCATATTTTGCCTACAAAGACTATGTGCATAACTACGACAGAACTATCTTTGCATGGAAACCCATAGTCGGTACAGATAACAATAAATTAAAGGAACTATTGAGTAAAGGCACAGCAGAAAATCATTTTCACCTAAAGGGATCATCCCCCCACTTTCAACTGACGTGGATATCCCTTATGAATCAAGTTTTAAATAGGGGAGAAGAATTTTCAAAATTAGAAAAAGATTTGATGTTAGAACCTGACACAAAATATTCCTTTAAAGAAGATCTACTGTCTACTAGAACTTTGGTAAAAAAAGCAGCCTATATAAGATATATGATGTTTTCGCTGATAAATGAAATTAAATTAGAAGATAAAGAGAAAAAACCTAAAGTAAATATAGATTTACTCTTGTCTAAAAATGACAGTGAACTTAATTTTTATCTCTCTGATCTGCAACAAGAAATAAACTATCTAAAATATGAATTTGGAAAGGAATATAGTGGAGAGATCCCAGACTATGCTATTCCAAAATCTATCAGTGACAATAACTATAACTATAAAGACCGTGAATATAATGGAAATATTCTTTTATATGGTGAAAGACATCTGATTTATAGTTTTTTAAAAAAGATATATTCAGGGGACAAATTAATATGGAAATATAAAGATCTATTTCATGCTTATCTTATTATAAAAGAGAAGATGAGAAATGAGATAATCCAAGTCAATGACAGAGTAGGGTTTTCTAATTTTTCAGAATATCAGAATAGAAAAGGACATTTTCTTTCGGGGATATATAAAGAAGCTGTGATAAATACAGCTATTAACTCATCTAAATACGATCAAAGTATAGTTTCGTTAGAAGCTAGGATAGGACCAGAAAATAGTATGGAGGAATTACGAAAATCTATAAAAGATATGGATAAAAGTATCGCTTCGGAGAAGTTTTTGGATACCAATCGAGATATAAATTTAGAATTAGAAGAGAAGATATCAGGGAAGAAAGATAAAGAAAATAAACACTTCTATGTAATTCATTTTATAAAAAATGGTGAAACTTACCGAGATGCAGAAAAAAATAAAAAAAATAGTTATGGTGACTATGTGAGACCTCTCAACTGTGAGGAAAGAAAGAATGTCGAGGTACAGTCAAAAGCCATAGTTGCACTACGAAAAACAAGTTCCAAGGCTAGGAATCGAATATATGGAATCGATACGGCCAATTTTGAGATAGGATGTCGTCCAGAAGTTTTTTCCCAAGGATTTAGATATCTTAGACAGAGCCACATAAAAAATAAGTTTGAAAATTTTGGAGTTGCTGAAAACTTTAATTTAGGAATAACTAATCATGCAGGAGAAGATTTCTTGGATATCGTAGATGGACTGAGAGCCATAGATGAGACCATGAGATTTCTCAACTATGAACAAGGGGATAGGCTAGGACATGCATTGGCTCTTGGAATAGATCCAAAAGAATATTATAAGTGTAAGAATCTAAGTTTAATTAAAAATAAACAAGTTCATTTGGATGATATAGTATGGATATTGGCTAAGGTTAGAGAATATGATTTGGATGTATCTCAGAGAATATTATCTCATCTAGAAAATGATTTCTACAGACTCTTTCATGAGATATTTGACGTAGCATTAAAGAATGGGAAAGACAAAGAGATAAATGGTAACCACTATGATTATTATTCTGCATGGAAACTTCGAGGAGATAATCCAGTTTTTTATATGGAAGGGAAGTATGAAAATAAAGGAGTTTTGTCGTTTTGGGAAAAATGTGGAATAGATGATACTAGAAAAGATGAATTAACAAATATTAGGGGAAATAAAACCTGTTGTGAGATCTATAAAAACTATCATTATAATCCAGTGGTAAGGTTAAAAGGTTTGGAAAGTGAGGTAGTAAAGATCAGTAGTGAATATATAGACTTAGTGGAAAAACTTCAAAAAGGTCTCCAAAAAGAGGTAGCAAAAAAGAATATATCGATAGAAACTAACCCGACTTCTAATTATGTCATAGGGACTTTCAAAAGATATTCAGAGCATCCTATTAAAAAATTCTTCAACCTTGGATTAACAGCTGATTACAAGGAAATAAAAGACTGTCCACAGATATCAGTTTCTATAAATACCGATGATCAAGGGGTATTTCCTACATATTTAGAAAATGAATATGCACTGATGGCACTGGCATTAGAAAAGGAAAAAGACGAGGATGGAAATACTAAGTATCAACCTATGATGGTCTATGACTGGTTAGATAAAATAAGGCAGATGGGACTAGAGCAATCGTTTATGAGGAGAAAAAAATAGAAATCATTAAAAACTTTTAAACTCTAAAAATATTCAGTGAGTATTAGTAAAAAAATGAATTGCTATAGTATATAAAAAAGAGAGTGACTTATAAGTAGATCTTCTACTAGAGTCACTCTCTTTTTATTCTTGCTTAGAGTTTTTATAATAATTTTCATTATAATAATTTGAATTATAATAATATATATTATATAATTGATTGAGGTGTTTAATATGAAATTTATAAACAGAAAAAATGAGATGAAGACATTAGAAAAAGAATTTGATAGAGAATCAAGTTTTACAGTGATCTATGGGAGAAGAAGAACAGGAAAAACAACACTGATTAAAGAATTTATAAAAACTAAAGAATCATTTTACTTTTTTGCCGATAAGCAAAATGAAATTATACAGATAGAAAGATTTAAAAAACAACTAGCAATTTATTTTAATGATGACCTGTTAGATAAGATAGAGATAAAGGATTGGGATACATTATTTAACTATTTCATTTCAAAGTTACCTAAGGATGAAAAATTTGTACTGGTAATAGATGAATTTCAATATCTCTGTATGGTAAATAAAAACTTCTCGTCTATATTTCAGAGAATATATGATGAAAAATTAAAGGACAGCAATATAATGCTGATATTATGTGGATCATTGATATCTATGATGTATTCAGAGGTGTTAGCTTATGATAGTCCTCTATATGGGAGGAGAACTGCCCAAATAAGACTAAAACCTATTAAATTTGATTATTATAATGAATTTTTTACAGATAAATCCCACAAGGAATTAATTGAATTTTATTCAGTTACCGGAGGGATACCAAAATATATTCAGGAATTTAATAAAAATAGATCTCCTATATGGAATATAGAAAATAATATCTTTGATAATAATAATTTTCTTTATTCAGAACCTAAATTTTTACTCCAAGAAGAGATAAATGATCTTTCTAGGTACTTTTCTATAATTCAGTCTATAGCCAATGGAGATACAAAAATGGCGGCCATAGCAACTAAATTGGGCCTTAATTCTAGTAGTCTGAGTCCATATTTATCAAAATTGATAGATCTAGATATATTAGAAAGGGAAGTGCCAGTAACTGAAAATATAGATAACAGCAAGAAAAGTCTTTATTATATAAAAGACAATTATTTAGCGTTTTGGTTTAACTATGTATATCCTTATCAGAGTTATTTGGAGATAGAAAATCTAAAATATCCTTTAGAAAAGATCTCTTTAACCTTTGATCTATGGGTTTCTAAAGCATATGAAAGATTGTGCCTAGAAAGTCTTATCAGCCACGAAGAGATAGATTTTCCTATAAGCAAAGTGGGAAGATGGTGGAGTAAGAAGGAAGAGATAGATGTGGTAGGATTAGGAGAGAAAGAAATTATTTTTGGGGAATGTAAATGGTCTAAAAAACATGTTGGATTAAGTGTACTATTTGCACTGAAGGAAAAAGCAAAAAAAGTTAAATGGGAAAATAATGACAGGGAAGAATATTTTATATTGTTTTCTAAATCTGGATTTAGCCCTGATCTAATAAAATTAGCAGAGGAAGATTCTAGGGTTATACTGAGTAAGTTTTAGAAAGTATTAGTAAAAAAATGAATTGCTATATTATGTAAAAAAGAGAGTGACTTGTAAGTAGATCTTCTACTAGAGTCACTCTCTTTTTATTCTCGCTTATATTTTTTATAATAATCTAAATTAAAGTTTACTCCTAATCTAATAAAATCAGTAAATAAGAAATAAAGACATGATTAAAAGAAAATTTCGCTTATAGCTTGAGCTAACTCCTCCACATCCACATCTAAATTTAGACTTTCTTTCAGATATTTCACCTTTTCTATTTCAACTAAATACTTTTTATCTGCTTTTGGAGTTTCTTGAGAGTCGTTATTTTTCAAACTTTCGATTCCCACCTCTGTGATGAGGACATCTAAAAAATGTTGACCATAGTTTTCAAATTTCTGATTTCCTATCCCTTTAATTTTTAGCATTTCCCACCTGTTAGTAGGTTTTTTATCTGCTAGTTCCATAAGAGTTACATCAGATAGGAGAACATATGGAGCTATGCCTTCTTTTTCTGCAATCTCACGTCGTACTTCGTTTAACCTTTCAAATATAGGATTTTCATAATAATCAAAAGATACAACTTCATTTTTCTTTCGAAGTACCTTAATATTTCCATTTAAAACATCAAATGATTTTTCATTTAATTTAAGTACTGGATAAGATCCTGCTGTTTGGTCTATATATCCCTCAGAGATAAGGTAGTTGATAAACTCCTCCAATAGATTTTTATCATAGTCTTTAAAAATTCCAAAAGTTGAGATCTTATCTAGACCTTTTCTTGTGATTTTGTCACTTATCTCACCTAATAGTAGGCGAATAACCATCCTGACACCGATATTTTCTTTGGATCTGCCAATACAAGAAAGAACTTTTTGTGCATCTACAGTATTATTTTCAACATCTTTTAGACCAGTACAATTACTGCAATTTCCACAGTAATTTTTAATCCTTCTGTCCCCAAAATATTTTAGTGAATATTCTCGTAAACAAGATTTTATCTCAGTATAGGCTACCATTTTGTCTAGTTTTTTTAGTTTTTCCCTTTTTAATTCTGGAGAGAGATCTCGATTTACATCTATAAAAAATTCTTGTGTGCCAATATCTTCTGGATAAAACATCAAAATACACTCTGCCTGTCCCCCATCACGACCACCACGGCCAGCTTCTTGGTAGTAACTTTCGATATCTTTAGGAATATTACGGTGGATAACAAATCTTACGTTGGATTTGTCAATCCCCATACCAAAGGCATTGGTTGCAATCATAACTCTAATATCTCCAGTTATAAATTTGTCTTGGAATTTTTTACGCTCATCATCGGTCAGTCCTGCATGATATTTTCCCACACTAAAATGTTTTATTCTCAAATAGGCATATAGATTATCTACTTCTTTTCGTGTAGAAGCATATATAATACCAGGAGCTTTTCTGTGAGTATCCAAATAATCTACTAAAAATGATTCTGGATCTTCATTTTTTACAACTTTAAAAAATAGATTCTTCCTGTCAAAACCTCCTACAAATACTTTTGGATTACTCATCTCCAAGAGGTCTATTATATCTTGTTTTACTTTTGGAGTAGCAGTAGCTGTAAACGCAGTTATCTGTATATTTTGATCTAATTTCTCAATAAATTTAGGAATTTCTAGGTAAGATTTCCTGAAATCATGTCCCCATTGTGAGATACAGTGAGCCTCATCTACAGCAACCATTCCTATCTGTAGACTGGTGAATAAATTTACAAATTTTGCATTGAGGAGTCTTTCAGGTGCTATATAAAGAAGTTTTAATTTATTTTGTCGTAATTTTCTAATTACATCTATATATTCTTCCTTTGAAAGGGAACTATTTATAAAAGCAGAAGGGATATTAGATATCTTAAGGGCATCTACCTGATCTTTCATAAGAGAGATCAAGGGAGAGATGACTATGGTAAGTTTAGGTGAGAGTAATGCTGGTATCTGATAACAGATAGACTTTCCACTACCAGTTGGGATTATTCCTAATAAATTTCTTCCATCTAAAATAGAGGAGATGATCTCCTCTTGATTAGTTCTAAATTTTTTATATCCAAAATATTGGAACAATACTTTCTCAGCTTTTTTTAACATAATCTACCTCTTTTATTGTAACTTTATATTTTTTAAACCTAATCTGAAGTACAACTCTTTTTTCTTTGTCGCAGACTAAAATCTGACTATTTTTTTTCTTCTTTTAATTTATTAATTGTTATTTCTTTCTCTGTTTTATGCATGTGGACATCCATTTGTGGGAATGGAATACTTATACCACTTTCATCAAATTTAAGTTTTGCTGATTCCATGATATCGTAGTAGACACTCCAATAATCTGAAGATTTACACCAAACTCTAAAGGTAATATTTACTGAACTGTCACCTAATTCCCTCAATCTAATAGTTTTATCTATCTTTTGTAAAATTTGTGGATGAGCTTCGGCTAGATCTGTCAATATTTTTATAGCTTTTTTAAAATCGTCGTTATAAGATATTCCAAATAATAGATCTACCCTTCTCGTTTTGTTTTTTGTATAGTTTATTATCTGATGAGAGGTTGCCAAACCATTTGGAACTAAGATTCTTTTGTTATCAATGGTATTTAGTGTTGTTGCAAAAACATTTATCTCATGGACACTTCCACTTTGACCATCAATCTCTATAAAATCACCTATTTCATAGGCTTTAAATATTATTAAGATAACTCCTCCAGCAAAATTGGCTAAAGTATCTTTCAAGGCTAAACCAATACCTAAACCTGCTCCTCCTAAAAGTCCTACAAAAGCAGTCTGTTTTACACCTATTATTAGAAGTGCAATCATAATTGCTATAAAATTCAACGTCAATCTTAGCATTGATCTTGAAAAAGTATGGAGTGATTTATTGGAATCTTTTCTATCAAATTTTTCATATTTTTTCATCAGAATATTTATGATCTTTCTAAAAATTAAAAATACTAAAACTGCAGCAATTGCTCGTAGAGAAAACAAGATTATGGTTTCAGTAAGCTCGGCAAATCTATCGGTATTAGTAAGTAATTCATATATTTTTTTAAAAAATGTATTTGTTTTAGTCATTATTTTATCTCCTTAATTGTTCTTGCAACTCTAAATCCATAATAGATATCTTTTGTATTAGGGGAAAGTTCATCTCTAAAAGTAAGCTGAGTATCACTCATGATACTGTTAAATGAACCGCCTCGGAGGATTTTTAATGGTCCATTTTTAGGACCTACACTGTTTATCCTCTCTATTCCTGAATAAACACTACTATTGTCATTTATCCATTCCCAAATATTCCCACTCATATCATAAAGCCCTAATTCATTTGGTGTTTTTGTTGCCACTTCATGGGTTTTCCCTTTGGAATTATTAGAATACCAGCTTACATCTCCTACATTGTTTGATCCACTAAATAAGGTGGGTATAGATTTTACTCCTCCCTTTCCTGCAAATTCCCATTCAATTTCAGTAGGAAGCCTATATCCTGCGACCTTAGTTATATCTCTAGTTTTATTCCCATTAAAATCAATGAGATTTCCGTTTTTATCATAGGCTGGTGGCAAATTTTCTTTTATGGATAACCAATTTAAAAATCCTATAGTATCATTCCAAGTTATATTAATAACCGGTCTAGTCTTACGTCCCCATCCATTATCATCTACAAGAGGGAGTTTCATATCTCTAGTGTATTGGTCGTAGATATCAAATGTTATTGGTGTTTTTCCAATAAAGTAATCATACTCAATAAAAGCTTTCTGTGGAGGAGATGAAAAGTTCCATAGTTTGTGGGTTTCGTCTCCTAATATAAAGGATCCTCTCTCTACTCTAACTGTATTTATATCTTTTTTAGGAGTAGTTTCAAATTCAAAGATAAAATCATCTTTGAATTTATTTTCATCTATTCCTGTGATAGATTTTTTTAGTCTTACCATGTATTTAGAATTTAATTTCAATGGTTGTGATGGAATAAAATTAATAGTTTTAGAGGCTTTATCATAGGATAGTGCACCTAAGATAGCTTTTCCATCCAATAAAACTTCTAAACTATCCTTATAATTTTTAGCCTCTATATTTAGAGTAACTTCTATATCAGTGTTTAAATTTATTGTTTCCATTACTGGGTAGTATGAAACTACACTGAATTTTTTAGGTGATTTAGAGTTATAGGTAATATAGTTGGAGTGCTGACCATTATAGATTGCTCTAACCTTATAGTTTCCTTCAACTTTTGCAGTTAATATTTTGGATTTAGATATTTCTTTCCCTTGAGGATCTACTAAGATAAAATCATTTATATCTTGAGTTATTTCATTTTGGTTCTTACCATCTAAGGTAAAGTTTATTTTATCTACTCCATTTGCAAGGATATTAAGTTTATCTGCCTTTAAATTTAAAGTATTAATTTTTTCATATGCAGTTATTTTTATTATCTCGCTTTCAAATTTCCCAGATTTAGCGATAACTGTATATTCACCCATGTTTTTGGTTTTAAAAAGATTTCTTTTAAGATTTTTACCGTTTACATAGATAGTAATATTGTCGTTCCACTTATCTCCTTTGTTATCTGTAGCTTTTATAATTATTTCATCGATTCCATCAGCTAAAACTCTTGTTTTAGATAAATGTATTTTTAATTTTTTACTTTCTTTTTCAAATTTCACATTAGTTTTAGCTTTTAGATTTCCATAAATTAAAGTTATTTCAATATTTTTACTTTCACTAGATCTCAGGATAAATTTATTACTTTCAATTCCATTTATCAAGAGAGTTATATCCTTTTTGTCTATATTTCGAAGGGGGACCCCATTATCATCATCTATTCTATAGGTAATCTTTATATTATCTTCTCCATCAGCTAAAGCTGCGGTTTTATTTATAAATAGTTTCAGAGATGTGGCTTCAAAATTCACCTGTCCATATGAAACACCAAATAATACCAATAAAGATAGTATTATCCCAACTTTTCTTATATACTTCATATCTTATCTCCCTTATTTAATTTTTTTTAATCCACTGTAGAGAAGTCCACCTTGTCCGTGGCTTCCACTAGAATATTTAGATCCATATACAAATATATCCCCATGACAAGATTTCATCAATCTTCGAAGTATCCCCATGGTATTTATTTTTTCAATATAAAATTGATCTTCTATAGAAAATCGATTGCCCTTCCACGTTTTGGAAAGGACCCATGAATTTTGTAGGATATTCTTTGTGTCAGGAATAAAGTTTTTATTTCTTATGTCTGTCCAAATTTGATATTTTGAATCTCTACCAGAGTTTATATAGGCATAAGGTGTTGAGATAGAAAGGTATTCTCCATTTAGCCTTTCATCTAACTCTATCAAACTTTCTGATGCTTTGGCACCATCTCGTAAAAACTTTATGAATTCATAGTTGAGATCTTTAATGTTTTCAAAATTGTGGAGAGTTTCAATAAATTTTTTAGATGAATCTATTAACTCCCTGCATCCTTTTATATTTTTAAAAAACTTCTCTTCTCCTGCAATAAGTTCAATATATATAGTTTCAAAAAAATCATACAATTCAATATCTTTTGGAATTTCATTAAATATCCCTCTTATTTTATCATATTTTTCTATATTTTGTTGAGGGATTCGTTTTCTGATCTCACGACTATCTATATCGATCAATCTATATCGATTTTTACTACGGCTTCCTATATAATTAGCCAAAAGTGCACTTCTAATGGAATCGAGTCCTAGAGCAAGATTAAAAAATACCTTAATTTCATCAAAGTTTAAATTTATCTCATTAAATTCATAGAAAAGTATGCTAGATATAACTAAAATATAGGCATAGGGATTATCTAAAATCCTTTCATTTCTTCCTATATTCATATATTTAAACCCTCTTTCTTGACTTATTTTTTCCAAGGCAAATTCTAGTACTAGATCATTTTGTGGAACAATTACTGAAATATCCACTGGAGATACTGCATTATCTAGGAGTTCTAAAACCTTTTTAATAACTTTTTTGTTATTTAAACTTTTATATTTGTTTTCTATATCCAAATGTAGATTTGGTAATCCCTCTATAGGTTCATAGGAATAGATTTTTTCTTCTAATTTATCTAAAAACTCATTAGTTTTTGGATCTCTACTATCTAGCTTTATTTTTTTATATTCTGAATCTATATTTATTATTATTTTTTCTAAATATCCCTTGGAATAACTATGAATACCATAGGGCCCATCTGTATTTAGTGTGATAATAATACCTTTTAGATATTCTTTGATCTTATTTATAAAGTCAACTTCTGCTATAGATCCTATTTCACCGGAATCGACTAAAAGATATTCTATATTATTTTTAAAATTATCTAGATAGAACTCATCTTCTAAAAGAAAATTATTGTATAGGTAGATAGAGGTCCCATAATCGAAACTTCCATTAGCTAAGGTTTTTTCCATATATTTATCGATGATTATATTCATTTGATCATATAATTGATCCCTTGGAACTTCACCAAATGCTTTTAATTTGTCACCAATCTTGGTGTATACAAGGTTATTTAGAGAAGCATCTAAAATATTAGATAAAAATTTCTTTGAAATTTCTTCATTGGAAATATTTAATTCTCCTAAAAAGCCTTGTTTTCTGTAATATTCCACTGTTTTCCCCATGAGACATTGCGAAGCTTCAAATGTCATAAAAGTGGGAGTTATATTTAATTTATGAATTTTTTTACTTTTTCTTAGAACCAATGGCCAAAATTTATTTAATTCATGTTGGACAAATCCAAAATAGGAGTAAATTCTGTTTTCTCCTGAATATTCCAGATTTAAATTGTTTTTAAATTTTATAGCTTCCATCCTATTAGCTATAAGCACTAAAATTTTATTTGAGTCTATATTATTGTTGATCATTTGAATATATTTTTTTTTTAGAAGGGTTGTTTTTCCAGATTTAGTATCTCCCTCTATGATTATTTTCATGGTAACCCCCTTGGAACTTTAATTTAATAATTTTTAAATTAAATTTTAAATATTTAATACAATTTGTTTCCTTACATTATTTTACACTATATTTAACGGGATTAACACCAATATAATTTTTTATTTTATTGTAGGATTAATTTAAAACACGTAGTATAATCTACTGAAACATAAATAACAAAATATTTTAGGAGGTAAGAAATATGAAAAGAATTAAAATTTTATTAGGTATGTTATTTTTACTATCGAGTATGTCATTTGCAAATGGATTTCAATTTAACGTACTAGATAATCAAATGCCCGCATCTCAAGATGTAAGTGGATTAAGATTAAACTTACTTTATGGTAAAACTGCCAATGTAAGTGGATTAGACCTTAATCTATTAGCTTTAGGAGAAGCAGATAATTTTACTGGAGTTCAATTACCAATATGGTTGGGTGCCAACAAGGTTAATAACACATTTAAAGGAGTTGGATTTGGTTTAGCAAATATTCATGGTGGAGAATCTACAGGAGCTATTTTTGGACTAGTAAATATGACTCATAATGTAAAAGGTCTTCAATGGGGAGCAGTAAATATTTCTGATGGAAGAACAACAGTAGATCTTGGGTTAGTAAACATCTCAGATGGAACTACATTCCAATTAGGGTTTTTCAATATGACTGAGGACCTTACAGGTGTACAAATAGGTCTAATAAATATGGCTAAAACTGGATTTTTACCAATATTTCCATTCTTTAACATCGATGGAAGATTATTCTAGAGCTTAATCGTTTAAAAGAGTGTCTCTAATATTAATAGAGGCATTTTTTTATTATCTAGGAAATCGAAATTTTATGAAATAAATAATAATAATAATAATTTCAATGGCATTTATTTGGATACAGCCTCATGTTGCTTTTTCATTATCTAGATAATCTATAATTTTTTTCAAATTCATAGTATAATGTTTGAAATCTAAAATTAGGAGGATGAATATGAAAAGAATTAAAATTTTACTTGGAATGTTATGTTTAATTTCTACTATGACATTTGCAGAAACACCATTTCAATTAGGAGTACCAGGAACTAACCTACCAGCAGAACAAAGGGTGAATGGGGTAAGACTTAACTTACTTTATGGTGAAAATAGGAATATGACCGGTTTGGACATAAATATTTTGGCATTAGGTGAAACTAATAATTTTACAGGTGTACAGTTAAGTCCATTTTGGTTAGGGGCTAACAAGGTAAATAACTCATTTACAGGGGTAGGGATAGGTGCCGCTAATATTCATATGGGTCAATCTACAGGTGTAGTTTGGGGAATGGTTAACTATACCAATGATTTCAATGGATTACAGTTGGGCTTCGTTAACTTTAATCAAAAGAAATCAGTGATTAATCTAGGTGGATTTAATTTTAACCAAGGAGAATCTACAGTTGATATTGGAGTTGTAAATTTTGCAGAAAGAACTACTTTTCAATTGGGAGCAATCAACTTCACCAATAATTTACAAGGAATTCAAATAGGTTTTATTAACTTTGCAAAAAATGGTTTTTTTCCAGTTTTTCCAATTTTTAATATAGATGGAAGATTATAGAATATCGATATTCAATAAGATATAAAGTCTTGAAATAGTAAAATAACTGTAGGTCAAATTCTATTCTAAAGAATCGGTCTGCAGTTTCTATTTTTTAATGAAATAAATAGAAACTATAAAATTTAGATTATTGTTATTTTACATGAGTTTAGTCATTAATAATCTCTAAAAGTACAAAATTATTTCCTATGTAGTAATTTTCTTGAACTATATTAAATCCTAAATTTTCTATAATATCTACAGTTTTTCTATTTAAATGACACCCCATGGCTATTTTCCTCCATACCGGAGTCAAAATATCTTGAATTACAGCTAAAATTTTATTTTTATGTCTTATATGTTCTAAAACTAAGATTTTCCCGCCTTTTTTACAAACTCTTTTAATTTCTAATAGAGCTTTTTTATTATTAGGAATTGTACAAAGAACTAGCATCACAACTACTGTATTGAATTCATTATCTTCAAATTCTAAATTTTCTGCATCTCCTGAGATAACCCTTATTTTATTCTTATTTACTTTATTCAACGATTCAATTCTCAATTTTTCATCTGGTTCTATAGCAACAACATCGTGGTTTTCATATAATTCAAAATTGACTCCTGTTCCTGAACCTATTTCTAAAATTTTCCCTTCGGCTTTAGCTAATAATTGTTTTCGGAGTTTATTTAAAAATCTTTTTTCTATAGGATCCATAAAAAAATCATAGCAGCATTTATTTTTCATTATTTATTATATGATAAGTATATAGGATTCCTATCATAACCTCCTTTTCTATTTATTTTAAAATATCCTAGAAATATTTTTTTGATTAATATATTTGAAAAAAATAACTATTTTATTTGATTTACTATAGTAGTTAAAAAATTAATAGAAGTTATCATGGAAAATGTTCTGAATCTTGTCGTTATATATCTTTTTTTCGAACACTTCATAGTACCTTTTTTCCCCTATTTATGTTATGATTTAATAAAGAGAATAATTAGGAGGTAAAATTATGAAACACAATGCTTATTATATTGATTGTGCAACGGAAGAAGTTCATAAGTCAGGGTGCCCCAACATGCCTACAGCGAATAAAATTAATCTAGGTAAGCATACAACTGCTCCAAAAGCAGTAAAGGCTGCTTTATCTAAAGGCTTTTCTAATGCCAATGGTTGTCCTCACTGTTGCTCTATAGCAAATAAAAAGTAAATGACTTTGGGAACACAGTCATTTTTTTTTGTCATTTTTTTTGATTTATGAAGTTTAATGCTATTAGTAGTTAACTAATATTATATCATAATTTATTTTGGGATTAGGATTTAAATTAGATTTTCGAAGTTTTAATCTAAAAAAAAAAACCAAGACAGGGGCATTAATTTAAACTAGATATTAATTTAATTTAGTAATTTTTTTGCATGATTTATTGCTTTTTCAAAAGAATCGTGGATATTAGATTTGTCGACTAATGAAATTAATTGATATTTTTCAAAATCCTTTAGAACAGATTCATTAACACCAGATAAAACTATTTTTACACCATAATTTTTTAAAATTATTATAACTCCTTTAAGATTTTCTAAACCTGTTGAATCAACAAATGGGACATGCCGCATACGTATTACTAAAACTTTACTTTTAAGACCTATTTTCTTTATTACTTCTGTATATTCTTTTACTGATGCAAAAAAAAGCGGTCCGCTTATTTCATAGATTGAAATATCTTTGGGTAAAGCTGAATAATCTTCTATTAAATCACAATCAATTTCAAGTGGGATTTTCCCATTAATATCAGCCATACGTTTCATAAATAATAATGCCGATAAAACTATTCCAACTTGTATAGCTACTGTTAAATCAACCAAAACAGTCAATATAAAAGTTGAAAGTAGAATAATAATGTCAAAAATAGAACCTTTAAGTATAGATCTAAATGAACGCCACTCACTCATATTAAAAGCTACGACTATTAATACTCCAGCAAGACATGCCATTGGAATTAATTTTGCCCACCTACCGAATAAAAGCATAATTAATAATAAAGTTATTGAGTGAACTATCCCTGAAATAGGTGTTCTTCCACCAATATTTACATTGGTAGCTGTCCTTGCAATAGCACCTGTTGCAGGAATACCTCCGAAAAATGGAGTAATGATATTGGCAACACCTTGTGCAATAAGTTCTGTATTAGATCTATGGTTTCCACCGATCATACCATCGGAAACAACTGCCGAAAGTAAAGATTCAATACTTCCTAGTAAAGCTATGGTAATTGCAGGACCTATATATATAGCTAAATCACTAAAAGCAAAGTCTGGGATTGAAAAATTAAAATGATTTGGGATCTCCCCAAATGACGATTCTATTGTAGTAACTGGAAGATCAAATAATTGTACTCCTACAGTCATTAATATGATTGCAATAAATGATCCTGGTATTTTATTTACTAATATCTTTGAAAAAACAGTTATCAATATAGTAATCAATGTAATAACTACAGCAACCATATTAATTTCATCTATATGATCAAAATAAATCTTCCATTTTTCAATAAATTCTGAAGGGACCTTGATGATATTTAAACCTAGTGCATCTTTTATTTGTGTTGAAAAAATTACCAATGCAATTCCACTTGTAAATCCAATAATTAAAGAGTTAGGAAAATATTTTAACAAACTACCTAACTTTAATAGCCCAAATACTATTAATATTATTCCAGCTATAATAGAGGAAATAATTAAACCGTTGATACCGTATGTTTCTACAATACCAAATACAATAACTATAAATGCTCCAGTTGGTCCTCCTATCTGTACACGACTTCCCCCTAAAAAAGAAATTATGAACCCTGCAATAATTGATGTTATTATTCCTCTTTCTGGTGAAACTCCTGAAGCTACTGCAAAGGCAATGGCAAGGGGTAAGGCAACAATAGCAACGACTATTCCAGCTAATATATCGGAAGTGACTTGCTTTTTATCGAGACCTCCTTTAAATAAAGTGAATAGTTTTGGATTGAATACATGTTCCATTTTTTAGCCTCCTAAAGTGATTTTATTCTTAACTAAGTATGAATAATTGATATAAAAATTAAATTTGGTTAATATATAATTAAAAAATGCTTAAATCGTTAACATTATACAGACATAGTTCTCTTATTGTCAATCTAATTAAAATATGATTTTCTTTTCTTCTTTATTATCTAAAAAAGTAAACTAGCAGGGGCATCACCAAAATACTATTACTTACTCTGTAAATATAAAATCTTAGTATGCACAAGGATATCAAAATTTTAATTAAAGTATAAAAAAATTTGCGAAATAAAATAAAATAGTATATAACTATATTAGTAATTGCTTATAAACTTATATGATGAGGAGGGAATTAGTCGTGCTAAAATATATATTTTCTTTTGCCTGGCTTGATCAGGGAACAAAATGGTTTCTTAACAGAATAGGAGTAGATACAGGGGAAAGATTCGGTGGCTCCGTCCATTTTTTTATCTATGATACTATCAAAATTTTAATACTTCTATCAATGATGGTTTTTATTATTTCATATATGAGAAGTTATTTTTCTGTAGAAAGAACAAAAAAAATATTAGAAAAACTAGGTGGATTCAAGGCTCATGTGGCTGCTAGTCTTTTAGGGATAGTGACACCTTTTTGCTCGTGTTCTAGTGTTCCACTTTTTATAGGTTTTATAGAGGGGGGGATTCCTCTCGGTGTAACTTTTTCTTTTTTAATAACTTCTCCTATAGTAAATGAAGCTGCTTTTGTAATCCTTTTGGGAACATTTGGGCCAAAAATAGCAGGATATTATGTAGTTTCTGGGGTAGTCCTTGGAGTAATCGGGGGATATATAATTCATCTTCTAAAATTGGAAAAATATGTAGAAGAGTATGTATATCAAATAAAGATGGGAGATACCGTTATAAAAACTCTTTCTAGGAGAGAGAGAATTGAATTTGCAAAATCTAATGTAAAAGATATAGTTGGGAGGATATGGAAATATCTTCTTGTAGGAATAGGAATTGGGGCTCTTATTCATGGATGGGCTCCTGAAGAGGTTCTTTCAAAGTATGCAGGTCCTGAAAATCCATTTGCAGTTTTGTTTGCAACAATTATAGCAATACCTCTTTATTCAAATGCAATGGGAACTATCCCAATTGCTGAAGCTCTTATAAATAAAGGGGTAGGAATGGGAACTGCAATGGCATTTATGATGGCAACTACAGCATTGTCACTTCCTGAGATGATTCTTTTGAGAAAGGTTATAAAACCAAAATTAATAACTATATTTACAATAATAACAGGAGTAGGGATAATAATAGTTGGATATCTATTCAATATGATTATATAGGAGGAATTAAAAATGGAAATAAAGGTATTAGGAACAGGATGTAAAAAATGTGACGACCTATATGACAACGTAATAAAAGCTCTTTCAGAGGCTAGTAAAGAAGCAAATGTTGAAAAGGTTGAGGATATTGTATCAATAATGTCCTTTGGTATCATGAGTAGTCCGGCTCTTGTTATTGATGGAGAGGTATTAATCGTAGGAAGAGTTGCTCAGGTAGGAGAAATAGTAAATCTTCTTAAGAAGTAAAAAATATTGGTTGCATAAAAAGGAGGAAACAATAGTGAAAAAGAAAAAACTTTATCTGCTTACAGGTTTTTTAGGAGCAGGGAAAACTACTACATTAAAGGGAATTTTAAAAGACTTATCTCAAAGTAAAAATGCCGTTATAATGAATGAATTTGGAAAAACTGGTATAGATGGAAGTCTATTAAAAGAATTTGATATAGAACTTTCAGAGATCAATAGAGGGTCTATCTTCTGTAGCTGTCTTCAAATTAATTTTGTTACTGAACTTGCTAGGATAGCCAAAACAGATGTAGAAAGAGTATTTGTAGAAGGATCGGGACTAGCTGATCCTTCTAATATAGGAGAAATTTTGGCAGCTCTAAATGCTTATATGAAGATAGAAGATGCTCCATATATTTATTCAGGAGCAATATGTATCGTAGATGCAAGAACTTTTTTGGCTGAGGTAGACGGAATAGATGCTATATCTAATCAGATACAACAAGCTCACATGGTAGTAATAAATAAATCGGATCTTGTAGAAGATACTTCTTCCATAAGGGATAAAATAGCACTTATAAATTCGGACGCAGAGATCCATAGAACAACTTTTGGAAAAATCGGAGTAGAATTTTTTAATAGAGAAGAAGATTATTTGAAAAAAACTATAAAGAAAGAAACTACAAATACTGTGGATACAAAACCTAAAACATTTACTATGAATATTAAATCTGAAATATCTCATTCTGAATTAAATAATTTTTTAGAAGAAATAGGACCCATGGTCTATAGAGTAAAAGGTTTTACTCAAGTAGAGGGAGATATGATGAAGGTTGATATGGTAGGAAGTATGATAGATATGGAAAAAGACACCCAAGGGTGGGAAGATTCTACCCTTGTTTTTCTAACAAAAAAAATGGAAGGGATGAGTGTACCACAGATCCTAAAAGGGATAATTGAAGCTTGGAAGAAAAATACCACAGCAGAAATGAAGATGATGAATGGATAGGAATTGAAAAAAATACTTTAGAACCAAAGAAGCCAAGATTTAATATCTTGGCTTCTTTGGTTTTTAACATAATTAAATAATTTCTACACCATTTTCTTTTAATTTCTCCTCAAATTGTTTTTCTGGTTTTTCATCAACTACTATAACATCTAGATCATCTATAGTTCCAAAGTTATATATTCCATAAGAATAAAATTTATCTTTTTCACAAATAAAATAGACCTTAGATGCCATTTGAATCATGGCTTTTTTTAAAGTTACTTCATTTGAGTCAAAGATACTAATATTGCCTTTTTGAAGGTCTATCCCTGCACCTCCTAAAAAAAGTTTCTGTGTATTTATTTTACGAACAGAATCTAGAGCTAGTCCGCCTAAAAAAGCTCCTAAAAGACTGTGATAGGTACCTCCGATACCAATAAGTTCAACCTTATTTACTCCATCTAGGCATTTCATGATACCTAACATATTAGTTACTACTGTAATTTTTTTAGGCGATTCTGCCAACTTTTCAGCTAACATGAGATTTGTGCTAGAAGAATCTAAAAATATTATTTCACCTTCCTCTATAATTTTATAAAGTTTATTAGTTATCTTTTTTTTCCCTCCTAAATTAAGAATTTTTCTATAATTAAGGGATATATCTGTGGGAATTTCTTTTTTTAGTATGGCGCCTCCATGAGTTCTTTCTAATTTCCCATCTTCTTCTAAAAGTTTCAAATCCTTTCGTATTATCACTTCACTAACATCAAAGGTAAGACTTAACTCTTTGACTTTTAATTTGGTTTTATCCATAAGTATCTTCAGTATCTCTTGTCTTCTTTCTTGAGCAAACATTTGAAATCCCCCCTATTTTTAATTTAATTATATCATAAAGTTTTATAAAAATAATTTTTTATTGACTTTTGAAACAAAATGAAATATAATACAGTCAAAAGAAACATAATGAAACTAAACGAAATAATTTGAAAAGGAGGATCAAATGAAAATTAATTTAATATCTATCAGTGGTGAGGTAATAAGCTTTAATATATCGTTTCCATATATCCATAACAGGTATAAAGTAAAAAAATTGATAAAAAAAGGGTATAGTTTTGCAGGAGAAGAAGATGTGACAATTGGCCTAAAACTAAAACTTTATTAAAAAATTTAGTATGAAAGTTTAAATAAATAACCTGTAGTATAGAAATTGGTTCTTAGTTTCTATTCTACAGGTTATTTATTTATTTATTTATTTATATTAAAATAATAAATACTAGGAAAGTAGAATATATCTAGTAAAACATCCTTATAAATGCTAGGATATGAAGATGAGTATTTCACATTAAATATTAGTTTCCGGGAGGAATTATGACTAAAAAACAACTATTTGCCATTCTCGATCCAAAAACTTGGTCGGCATCTATTATTCCAGTACTTATAGGAACTCTTTATTCGGGATATAGAGTCGATGATTATAGATTAGATTTATTTATAGCTATGCTCCTTTCCGCAGTAGGAGTACAATGTTTTGCCAACGTATTTAATGATTATTCCGATTATAAAAGTGGCTTAGATACTATAGATACTGTATATGACATAGAGGGAAGCATTTTAGTCTTTGATCGCATACCGCTTATTAAGATAAAACAATTGATGATTTATATAGTAGTATGTACATTAATCCCAAGTATTTATCTTTTCTTTCATGGGGGGATTTTAATTGCTATTGGTGGTATCATAGGTTTTTTGGTAGCTTATTTTTATTCTGCAGGTCCAATTCCAATATCAGAAACATTTTTAGGAGAATTATTTTCAGGGTTAACCATGGGAGGACTTATTACATGGTTATCATATTATATTCAGACTGGCTATATAGATAAAAATATTATATTAATTTCAATACCATTGATAATCTATATAGGATCTATCCTTCTCACAAATGGTCTTTGTGATATAGAGAAAGATCAAGCAACAAGAATGACAATACCTATTCTCATGGGAAGAAAGCGATCTATAGAAATTTTGAGATTTGCTTATATAATGATGTATATTTTTGTGTTTTTAGGTATCGTTTTAAAAATTTTGCCTTTTTCAATGGTTTTAATTTTTTTATCGATTCCATTAATTATAAAAAAAATTAAATTTATTACAGTTGAAAATATATCTTTAAAAAATAGGTCTAATATCATGGGGAATTCGGTTTTATCTGGAATTGTTTTTTTTCTATTTTATATAATAATAATTTCAGGAGAAATTCTAAGGAGTGAGTTTTTATAATGTCAACTGGAAGAGATAAAAAAATAGAGAAGGTATTGAATGAGTCTATTGAAAAATTTATATTAGAAAAAAATTTAACAATAGGGGCAGAAGATAGTAAAAAATATTTGGATCTCATAGAGAAAGAATATTTAAAAAAAATTATATATATATCGAAAAAAAAGTATATAGAGGAGGCTTTTAAGATAGCCTACCTTATTCTTTTTTTTCATAACTCAAAAAAAAATAGAGATAGTCAAGATATTCTTTTGGGAGACTTATTTATCTCTATTTTAAACAGTCATCTTCTCCCTATAGATAGAGAGCTTTTGAAAAAATTAACAAATAAAATCACCTTTTGTTATTCAAAAGAAATTACTTCTGGAAAATGTGATTACAAGGAAGAACTTTTAAAACTCCTAAGGAAGGTAAGTTAAGATGAAATATATAAAAGAATTGAAGAAAATTGAAGAAAATATAGAACTTTTAATAGAATCTATAAAGGATGAATTTACAAAAAAAGAAACCAAAAGACTTCTAAACTCAGGTGGTAAACGATTGAGGCCTTTTTTTTTGCTTTTAGCTACCAAAGGCGGAACAATCAATAAAAAATGCTATGAAGCAGCGGCATCTTTGGAACTACTTCATACTTCATCTCTAATTCATGATGACATAATTGATCATGGAGAGATGAGAAGAGGAGTTAAAACTACCGTAAGTATTTATGGTAAAGAGAAGGCTATTTCTATAGGGAGTATCCTTTCTTTATTTGCCATAGATAACATTATTTCCTTGGGAAGTGAAAAAGCTTCTGATGCTATGGTAGAGACTTTAGAAACTCTCTGTTTAGGAGAATTAAAACAATTAGATGAAAGATATAATTTTGAAATAAATTTTTATGACTATATAGCTAGAATTTCTAGAAAAACAGCTTCTCTTTTTGCTCTTTCATGTACTATGGGAGGTATTTTGTCAGGAAGCCCCCAAGAAAGTATAAAAAAACTCCATAATATTGGTTTTAATATAGGATGTAGTTTTCAAATTTTAGATGATATTTTGGATATAACTAGTTCAGAAAAAGAAACAGGGAAAGTTTGTGGGCAGGATATCCGGGGCGGAATAATAACTCTTCCTTATCTTCTTTTAATGGAAAAAGATCCTCGTTTTAAAGAAAAAATCCTCACAACAACTCATAGGTCAAACAAATATAAATTTGATAAATTGACTAATGACGTTAGAAAAAGTTCTGCTTTAGGAGAAGCATACGGTGTAAGTAACTTATTTTTAGATAAAGCATTAAGAGATCTTTTTACCCTGGATGCTATAGAGTTAAAAGAAGGCTTTATATCTATTATAAAAAAGTTGTATAGGAAAATATAAACCTTTACTTATTATGACGTTTGTGGTATTATAGCTGTAGTAACAGAGAGTCAGACATGAGCTTCATTAGTTAAAAAACCTTAAATTAGGTTTAAAGTTAAATGGATTTTGAGAAAAACTTATCTGTATTAAATTTTACGGAGGTAACACATGTTAAAAGGAACAGTTAAATGGTTTAATGACGATAAAGGGTTTGGATTTATTTCAGCAGAAGATGGAAACGATTATTTCGCACATTTCTCTCAAATTAAAAAAGAAGGATTTAAAACTTTACAAGAGGGAGCAGAAGTAACTTTCGAAATCACTCAAGGTGATAAAGGTCCTCAAGCAGGAAACATTGAAACTTTATAATTTATATATTTGAAATGTTTAAAAGCAGTAGATAAATCTACTGCTTTTTTTATATTTACTTGGTGTCTGTTAAAATAGGTTTGTTTTAGACATTAAAAATATCTTATTTTGACATCACATTCTTTAAGATCAATGCTGTTCCCATTCCTCCTCCAATACAGAGTGATGCCAGTCCAAAATTCACTTCTCTTTTTTTCATCTCATGAATAAGAGTTGTAGCAATCCTATTTCCACTAGCTCCTACAGGATGCCCCAAGGCTATAGCCCCTCCATTTACATTAGTTTTATCAAGAAACCAATCCATAGTCACATCATATTGATTAGTCAGTTCTGTCATCACTCCAAGAGATTGTGCTGCAAAGGCTTCATTTAATTCCAATAACTCTATCTCTTTTAATGTCATTCCAGCTTTTTTTAGTACATTTTTTATAGCAGGTACAGGTCCCATTCCCATGATAGATGGATCTACGCCTCCTTGCCCAGTGGCTACTATTTCAACTAAGGGAGTAAGGTTATACTCAGTAACGGCCTTCTCTGAAGCTACTAGCATCACACTGGCTCCATCATTTATTCCAGAAGCATTTCCCGCTGTGACTGTTCCATCCTTTTTAAAGATAGTTTTTAATTTCCCTAATTTTTCTAAACTTGTTTTTCTATTTGGATGTTCATCAGTATCAAAAATTATAGTTTCTCTTCTAGATTTTATCTCTATAGGTACTATTTCATCTTTAAATCTTCCATTGTCTATAGCAGCTATAGCTTTCCTTTGAGATTCTAGGGCAAAGGTATCTTGAGATTCTTTAGATAAATCATATTTTTCAGCTATATTTTCAGCTGTAACACCCATATGGTATCCATTGAAAGCATCTGTAAGAGCATCAAAAACCATATGATCTACAGTTTTAAAATTGCCCATTTTATGCCCAGATCTAGTAGATTCGGGAATCAAGTATGGTGCTGTAGACATTGATTCTACTCCTCCAGCCATTATCAAATTAGCTTCCCCTGATTTTATAGCATTGTATGCTAACATAACACTTTTCATACCACTTCCACAGATTATATTTACTGTATATGCTGGGACTTCCATAGGAACTCCACCATCTATAGCAGCCTGTCTCCCTACTCCCTGTCCTTGTCCTGCTGAAAGTACATTTCCCAAGATTACTTCATCTATATTTTTAGGATCTATCTTAGTTTCTTCAATTACGTTTCTTATAACTGCTCCACCTAATTTTGCTGATTTTACTCTACTTAAACTTCCCATAAATGAACCTACTGCTGTTCTCTTAGCTGAAACTATATATACCTTTGACATCTTCAACACCCCTTATAAAAAAATCCAACCAGTTATAAAGTGAAAATTATAACTACTCTTTATTTTTTTTTATCATTCAAGGAGGAGTTTAGAGTTTAGGAAGCATTACACTAGCTTCTCCATCGATTACTAACTGTCCATCTTGATTGGTACAAGTAGTTCTTAGAGTAGCTTTGTAATTTCGACCTTCTTTAAGATCTATAATTTCAGCCTTAATTTCTAAAGTATCTCCTAAATAAACTGGTGCTAAAAATTTAACTGTTTGCCCTAAATATATAGTTCCTTCACCAGGAAATTTTGTTCCTAAAATAGACGAAATATAAGATACTCCTAACATCCCATGGGCTATTCGTTTTTTAAATATAGTAGTTTTAGCATACTCATCATCTAAATGAACAGGATTGTGATCTGTACTTACCTCTGCAAATTTTTCTATATCTACAGCTTCTACAAGTTTTTTAAAACTATAAGAATCTCCAATTTTTAATGACTTTATCATCTTTACTCCTCCTACGAATCTTTCCTTGTTATAGTAGATATTGCCGACTTGTTTAAACTTGCATAATTTTTAAATCTTTATCTATTATTAATTTAGCTTCTGTATTATTTTGAATTTCTTCGATACTAACATTTTCAGCTATTTCTTTTAATACTATTCCTTTATCAGATATTTCCATGACTCCTAATTCAGTTATAATTAAGTTAACCTCACCTATAGCAGTAACAGGAAGAGTACATTCTTTTAAAATTTTTGCTTTTCCTTTCGCAGTATGAGTCATTGCAATAATCACTTTTTTTGCACCTACTACTAGATCCATTGCTCCTCCCATACCCGGAACCATCTTTCCTGGAATTATCCAATTAGCTAAGCTTCCTGACTCATCTACCTGTAGAGATCCCAAAACAGTGACATCTACATGTCCACCCCTTATGATACTAAATGACATAGCACTATCAAAGGTTGCTCCATGGGAAAGTATAGTTACAGGCTCTCCTCCTGCATTGGTTAATTCATAGTTTTCTTCCCCTTTTTGAGGAGCTGCTCCTAATCCAATAAGACCATTTTCAGATTGAAATAAAACATCGACATCCTCTTTTATATAATTGCCGACCATTGTTGGTAATCCTATTCCTAAATTAACAACATCTCCCTCTTTTAGTTCTTTTGCTACTCTTCTTGCTATTATTTCTTTTATATTCATAGTTATCTTCCCTCCACAATATAATCTATAAAAATTGAAGGTGTATCTACATTATCTACATGTAGTTCTCCTACTTCAACAATTTTCCCAGTCCCAACTATTACTGTATTAGCAGCTGTAGCCATAGTAGGATTAAAATTTTTAGTGGTATAATTATATATAGTATTCCCTTTAGTATCGGAGATACTTCCACCTATTAAAGCTATGTCAGCTTTTAAAGCTTTCTCTAAAAGATACTTTTTCCCATCTATAGTTATAATCTCTTTATTTTCTTCTACTATTGTCCCTATTCCAGTAGGAGTTAATATTCCTCCAAGGCCTGATCCTCCTGCTCTAATTTGTTCTATTAAAGTTCCTTGAGGCGTTAATATTACTTCTAATTTCCCATCACTCATCAATTTTCCAGCCAATGGATTTAACCCTATATGAGATGCTATAAGTTTTTTTACTTGCCCATTAGAAATTAATTTTCCAACTCCTTTATCAGGATATCCAGCATCATTACAAATAATTATTAAATCTTTAGTACCCTTTTTTACAAGAGCATCTATTAAAAATTCTGGAGTTCCTACTGCCATAAAACCACCAACCATAATAGACATTCCATCATCGATTGATTGAATTGCCTTTTCTATATTTACTATTTTTTTCATATCAACACTTCACCTCTCTAATATTATTTACTATATTTACTATAATATGTTATATTACATATTAATAAAAAAAGCAAGTGCTTGCTTACAAAAATAAAAAAAATAAAAGAATTTCACCTCTTTTATTCAATATAATCTTTTAATATTCTATTTATTTCGTCTTCTATTAGGGTTATTATATCAATATTTTTTAAAATTTCATTGGTAAAAATTTTAAAAGTAAATAAACCCATTATTGTTGATAAAGTTAGTACTGCGATTTTTTCACTATCTCCTTTGAACTTTCCTTGGATCTTGGCTTCTTCTAAATATTCTACAAAAATTTGTTTATACTTTAGAGAATTAGTAAACTTCATTGGTTTTTCATCTACTTGCTTAACTTGAATTTTATACATAAGCTCGTTATTTTGTAAAAAATGATAAAAATACATTCCAAACGTCATTAAATCTTTTTCTATAGTTCCTGTTAAATCATTTTTAAGCTTCTCAATAATATTCCCTTCTTTGGCATATTTACTAATTACCTGCTGAAAAAGGTTATTTTTTGTTTCAAATTTTCTAAAAATAGTTACTTCGTTTACTCCAGACTCTTTGGCTATTTGTTTCGTTGAAACTCCACCATAACCATATTTTGAAAATAATTCTAGAGCGACTTTTAATATAATGTTTTCTTTTGACAATTTGACCCACCCTCTCTTTTATTTGAATTTTATTAAGTCAGTGATTATTCTAATACATATAATTAAATTTATCAACTTTATTTTACTAATGGATTTTTATAAAGTTATACATAACTAGTCTTCCTAATTTTAATTTTTAATTAACATTAATTATAGAGAAAATAAAAGGAAAGTATAACGAACAGTAGAAAGGCAAAGAGGATTATAAATAGTAGGGAATTATAAGAGTGGGTGAAATAAATTAAATGATTAAGAATTACAAAATAAACAAAAAGGGCTAAAAGCCCAAGTTATTTATTCTATATGGGCACTAGAACAGCAAGAATAACAACCATTAGCGTCTGGGTAACCATTTATCTTTGCATCTGCTACAGCAGCACTAGGGTTTTCATAAGTACCTAAAAATATTTTCTTTTTCTTAGGTATAAATGGGCATCCGATTACATGAACTTCATATGTCTCAGTATTAATACAATACAGCATTTATTCACCCCCTTTCCACTTAGTATACTAAAATAATAACACGAAATGTCCCAAAAAAGTAACCCATAATAAAAAAATGTCCTATGAACGCTCTAGAGCTGTTCACAAATAGCGTTACGTTGAGAAGATAATCTTAAAATTATCGCCACATTACAAACTCATATCTCAATATATAAAATAAAAATACATCCAAAGATTTTACTAAAGCGACTACTTATCCTCTTGAATCTAAAGAAAATTTCATTAAAGAATATGCAAAAGAAAAATTAGCAAGATTAATATTTGAAGTAAACCTTACTTAAACTTGTATAAGAAGACGATTGTGAACCAAAAAAATCAGATTAACTTATATTTGATTTAATTTGTGTTGACTTTAAACTCATACAAAGAATATAATTTGATAGATAATATGTTCTAGGAGGGGTTGAGATTAAATATTTAGGAGAAACAATGGCATTAGTTGCGGCATTCGGAATGGCAGGAGGGTCTATTGCTTTTGAAATAGCGGGTAAAAAGATAGGCTCCCTTACGGTAAATATGTTGAGACTTATACAAGGTATGTTTTTTTTAAGTATTACATCTTTGTATATGAGGGGAATGCCTTTACCCACAGATGCTAGTTTAAAAGAGTATACATTTTTAGGAATATCTGGTTTTATAGGGATGTTTTTAGGAGATTTATTTATGTTTGAGTCTTTTGTACTGTTGGGAGCTCGTATAACTACATTGATAATGACTACGGTGCCTGTAGTGACCGCAATAGTAGCATGGGTTTTGCTTGGAGAAACTTTAAGTTTTAAAGAGGGAATAGCTGTTTTCCTTACCATAGGTGGAATATTTTTAGTTATGTTTTATGGGAATAAAAAGGGCGAAACAAAAGAAAAATTCCCAATAAAAGGTATTTTTTGTGCTATAGGAGGAGTTTTAGGGCAATCTTTAGGATTGGTTTTTAGTAAGATAGGTCTGGAATCCTATGATCCTATTGCTGCTACTCAAATTAGAGTAATTGTAGCGACAATAGCGTTCATAATATTAATCTCGATAAAAAGAAAATGGGGAGAGATAAAAAAAGGGGCGAAAAATAAAAGAGCCATTAAATGGGTAGTTGCAGGATCATTCTTAGGTCCATTTATAGGAGTTACTGCTATGCTTATAGCACTTAAAAATACAAGTACAGGTATAGTTTCAACTCTTTCATCGACAAGTCCAATATTGATAATACCATTTTGTGTATTGATATTAAAAGAAAGGATAAAACCTATAGAAATTTTAGGTGCTATTATATCTGTAGGAGGAGCTTCACTTTTCTTTATTTAATTAACTTAAAAGGAACCTTAGGTTCCTTTTTTTTGGTCTAAATGCAACTTCGCATTGCTTTTTTTATTTAGTTATACATGATATAATTAGTGGAATAAAATTAAATTAAATGGAGGTAAGCAAATTGGAAAATATTTGGTTCCCATATACACAGATGAAGACTATGAGTACACCTATCCAAATAGAAAAAGGTGAAGGGGTATATTTATATACTAAGAATGGAGATAAATTAATAGACACTATTTCTTCTTGGTGGTGTGCAATTCATGGATATAATAATATAGAGATAAATGATGCCATAAAAGATCAAGTAGACAAGATGTCCCACATAATGTTAGGAGGACTAGTACATGAGCCTGTCATGGAATTTAGTAAAAAGCTTGCAAGTATCCTTCCAGGAGATTTAAACCATTGTTTTTTCTCTGATAGTGGATCTGTTGGAGTAGAAGTAGCTCTAAAGATGGCAGTTCAATATTTTAGTAATATGGGTAAAAGAAAGTCAAAATTTATATCTTTTACAGATTCATATCATGGAGATACATGGAAAGCTATGGAGGTAGGAGATGATCCAGATTATCACAAAGCCTTTAAAGGAAACAGTATCCCCCAAAATTTTTATGTAAAACCAGGGAATATAAAGCAACTAGAGGATGTGTTAAAAAAACATTCTGAGGAGATAGCAGGATTTATAGTGGAACCAATTTTACAGGGGGCAGGAGGATTTAAAATACATTCTAGAGAGTATCTTAAAGACGCTCGTAAACTCTGTAATAAATATGGTGTACTATTTATATTTGATGAGGTAGCTACAGGATTTGGACGAACAGGAGATCTATTTGTTGCTTCTGAAGATTTAGTCCCAGATATTATAGTCTTAGGCAAAGCTCTAACTGGTGGATATATAGGCCATTCTGTAACAGTGGCTAAAAGTGAGATATATGAAAAATTTTATTCTAATTCTCCAGAGGATGCTTTTATGCATGGACCCACATTTATGGGGAATCCCCTTGCCTGTGCAGCAGGATTAAAATCAATTGAAATATTTGAGAGGGAAGATTATTTGTCTAAGATAGAAAATATAGAGTCTATCCTTATGAAATTAAAAGATATAGATCATCCCCTTATAAAGGAAGTCAGAGTAATTGGTGGATGTGGATGCATAGAGGTAGCTGATAATAAAATTCTAAAAGGCTTTAAAGACTATTGTTTTTCAAAAGGAATATGGAATAGAACGTTTTTAGACTTTGCATATATTATGCCTCCTTATATAATCTCTACAGATGAATTAAATTATGTAGTTGAAACTTTTAAAACTTGGTTTGAGCAGGAACAGAAAGATGTTTTATAAGAAACTTCTAGAGGAGTTAGAAGAACTAAAAAAACAATCTAATTATAGAGAATTAAAAGTTGATAATGATGATTATATATTGGATTTCTCCTCCAATGATTATTTAGATTTAAATTTGGATAAAAAATTCAAGAAAATTTTTACAGATAAGATAGATAATAATAATGTTTCGTTTGGAAGTTGTGGCTCTAGACTTTTAGGAGGAAATCACAGCGAAATCAGGGATTTTGAAGATGAGATTGATGAAATTTTCAAAAAAAAATCTTTAGTTTTTGGAAGTGGATATGACGCTAATACTACAGTCATAGAGACTTTTTATTCTAAGGGGGATATAATTTTTACCGATAGGTATAATCATGCTAGTATTTATGATGGCCTTATAAATTCAGGAGTTAAGATTGTAAGATATAAACACTTAGATTATTTGGATCTAGAAAAAAAATTGGAAAAATATAGGGATACCTGTAAAAGATCCCTTATTATAACAGAAAGTATCTATAGTATGGATGGAGACATAGTCGACTTAGACAAGATAGTTTCCTTAAAATATAGATATGATTCCGAGCTTTATTTAGATGAGGCACATTCATATGGCGTTTTAGGTTATGGACAGGCCTATACTAGGTCTTTTGTTGAAGATGTGGATTTTATTATGTTGGGATTAGGAAAGGGTGGATCTAGTAATGGTGCAATACTAATATTAGATGATATTGCAAGATCGTATATAATAAATAAGGGAAGAAAATTTATTTATACTACTGCTCCTTCTCCTATTCAGACTAGTTGGAATAGGTATGTATTTAAAAACATGCTACCTTTAGAGTGTAAAAGGGAAAAATTAAATTTATTGAAAAAAACATTTTATAAAAAACTAAAGGAAAAAAATATAGAAACTATAAGTACAGAGCAGATCATAAGTATAGTCATTGGAGATAATCAAAAATGTATAGATATATCTCAAATTTTGAGAAAAGAAGGATATCTTGTCTATCCAATTAAAGAACCTACAGTTCCAAAGGGAACAGCTAGGATAAGACTTACCCTAACAGCAGATATGGAAATAGAAAAATTAGAAAAATTTGTAGAAGTACTAAAAAAAATCTTAATCATAGATGACAAATAAAAATATTTAAATCTGTGTCAAGATTTCAATTTTTATTAGATTTTATTAGTAATATTAATTGTTTTAAAAATGTCGAAGAAATGGAGGTCAAAGTGAAATTAATATTATTTTTTAATGGATGGGGAGTTCCAAGGGAAACCTTTAAATTTTTAACTTGGGATGATTTTGAGGTAAAAATTATAGACCTAGAAGAAAAAGTAGATTTAGAAAATTTAAAAAAATACAATGAAATAAACGTTATTGCCTGGTCATTTGGGGTGTATAATGCTTCTAAACAACTAGGAGATCTAAAAGATATATCTCTAAATAAAGTAATCGCAATAAATGGGAGTACAAAAGCTATCCATAGAAGGTATGGGATTTCTCCGATGATATTTAATCGGACACTGGAGAATTTAGATAGAAGTATATATTTGCAATTTATGAAAAATACAGGTTTGGAGAATTTAGAGGTGAAAGGTGAACAAATTATAAAAAAATATAGGGATATCTTAGCCAAATTTGGAGAAGATTATCAGGAGATACCATCGATCTTTAAATATTCATTAATCTCTACCAAAGATAGAATTTTCCTTTCTAGGAGTTTGATAAATTATTATAAGGAAACGGAATACAAACTTATAGAGGAAGAGCATTATCCCTTTGATAGGTGGAATAGTTGGGGAGCGATATTGGATGAATTTTGATAAAAAGTTTGACAAATATGAGAAGAATGCTCATATTCAAAAAATTGTAGCAAAAGAATTAATAAAATTAATTCCTAAAAAAAAATATAATACTATTTTTGAGATTGGTGCTGGAACAGGTGTTTTGACCAAGGATATAGTAAAAAATATAGAGTATAAGAATTTAATAGTCAATGATAAATATCTTGAGAGTGAGAAATATATAAAAAATATACCTTCTATAAAATTTTTAGGAGGAGATATTGAAAAACTAGATATAGTGAAAGCTGATTTGATTATATCTAGTTCAGTATTTCAATGGATAGAAGATAAAAATAAATTATTTGAAAAAATAATGGGAGCTACAGATACCTT
>NZ_JBATVM010000106.1:0-2577 GCF_049671765.1 Psychrilyobacter sp. | reverse complement strand
ACCTTGTATGAAACCAGCTGTCACAAATAGTCAATTTATACCAAGAATTAATACTACCACTATTAATTCAATTGATATTTTGGATGTTCCAGTTAGAACTAATATTTTGCCAGATGGTAGTGAAATTGAAAGATCTTTTGTTTATGATAATAAAATTATTAGTTTAAATAATCAATTTCATGAGGAATTTTTAAAAATATGTTTAAAAATTAGTAATTCAAAAGAATTTAAGTTTTTTATAAGTATTGACTTTATAAAAGCAACTTCTTTTTATTGGATACAAAATAAATATATTTCAAAATTAGATTTAGATTTCACAACTTTTTTCGAAGAACAAGTAGCAAGCAAAGTTAAAAATTATAAAACTTGGTTTCCGATATCTAATTTTTTTATTGAAGAAAATTTTTCTATAGGAGATGTTGATTTTCAAGAGGTTACTGAAGAACTAGTTGAAACATGGTATTTCAAAGATACTGATGAAGACAATAAAAAACTTACAGATACTATTAAATTAATGTGTGAAAAAGACAAAAAGGAGCTTAAAGGTTATGCTATGGGAGTTGTTAAAGTAAAAGCAGAACCGAAGTTAGTAAAAAATATTTCTATTGAAAAATTAGATATTGTACTAAGTATTTTAAGAATTTTTGAAGGAGTTATTTTTCAACCAAATAAAAAATCATATTGTGTACCAAAAGGTTTAGAGAATAAAGAAGCTTCTATTAGTTATATTACTGACTATCAAGATTGTCTCATTTACAAGGAAGAGATATTACCATCATCACACCCTTTACCTTTTAAATTAGATAAGGTTTCTTTGAACGAAATTATTAACTTTGAAGGATTCAAGCTTATTGATAAAATATTAAAGAGTGACAGCATGACACCTTTTCAAGAAACTTGCCTTAACTCTTTTATTATTTATTCACAGAGTTCTCTTAAGAGAAATATTTCAGATAAAATTATATATATATATTAGTTTCACTTGAATCTCTGTTGCTTAAAACTCAAGGTGAACCTATTCAACAAAATGTTGGAGAAAGATTTGCATTTTATTCAAAAAAGAAATCGACTGAGCGAAAGGAGTTAGTAAAACTTTTTAGAAAAATTTATGATATCCGTTCTAAATTTATTCATCATGGAAAGGAAATTGAAAATATGGATACAATTTCACTTTTTATGGAAAATGTTTTTAAGTTCTTTTTTCACTTGATGCTTGATTTAGAGAACTTTAAAACAAAAGAAGATTTTATAAAGCATATAGATGAAATTAAATTTAGTTGAAATGACATATAATACTCTTGCAAAACGTAAGGATTCGGTATAGAGGAATATTTAACTACGAAACCTAGCAAGGAGAAAATAAATGAATTTTATTTTATACATTATTACCATATTTCTTTTGATATTATCTTATTTCAAAGATAAAAAGAAAACCATGAAGGCACTCAAAAAAGCTTTGAAAGCATTTGAAAATATACTCCCTCAATTTTTAGGAGTAATTGTTCTTGTGGGAATACTATTAGCTGTTTTTAATCCCGAAATAATATCTGGACTTATAGGAAATAGATCAGGATGGTTAGGAGTTTTAATTGCAGGAATTATAGGAGCGATAACTTTAATACCGGTATTTGTAGCTTTTCCAACAGCGGCAATGTTAGTGGAAAATGGTGCAGGGTATATGCAGATTGCAGCCTTTATATCTACTCTAATGATGGTAGGAGTCATAACTCTTCCTGTTGAGATAAAATATTTTGGGAAACGTTTTGCTATTGTAAGAAATTCAATAGCATTTGTATTTTCTTTCGTTGTAGCTTATATAATAGGGATTTTGGTGGTATAAGATGAGATTTATAAAAAGATATAAATTTTTAATAACAACACTTATAATTTTAACTATCCTGTTTTTTGTGAATTATGAATTAGGAATAAAAGCTATAGATATAACTGCTTATTCGTTAAAAGAGATGGTCTTTGTAATCCCTCCTGTATTTATACTGCTGGGACTCCTAGATGTCTGGGTACCCAAACAGGCTATGGTAAAATACATGGGTGAAAAATCTGGGCTAAAAGGTATTTTGCTATCTATATTTATAGGATCAGCAGCAGCCGGGCCTCTTTATGGAGCTTTTCCTGTGGCAGCCGTATTTATGAAAAAGGGAGTTAAGTTTAGTAATATAATTATATTCTTAGGAGCTTGGTCTACGACTAAGATACCTATGTTACTCTTTGAAATGGCATCTCTAGGCACAAAATTTGCCATTATTAGACTGATAGTAGATATCTTTGGTATAATTATCATTTCAAGGGTAATTTGTAGAATAATTCCTAAAGATGAGATAGAGAATATATATATTAATGCAGAGAAATTTTAGGAGATAATTGCAGGAATAGGAGTAGGGAAACTCCTCATTGTAGATTTTGATAAAATTGAAACAGATAATTTTGGATTGTTGAAAGTGTAAAAATTATAATAGAGAGAGGATGACTATAGGATCATTTCTCTCTTTTTTAGTGATTATAACTAAGTTTTTATAGAAGTCTAGTTATAATGTTTTATTAACTAATAAAATTGTGTTA